>DASZVW010000642.1:0-2526 GCA_035546895.1 Polyangia bacterium | reverse complement strand
CGATAGAGTCCGGCCGATGCCGATCCGGCTGCGCGTCGTCCCCACCCCGATCCCGGGCGCCGCCCCCTCGGGCGGCGCGCCGCCCGCGGAGCGCGCCGTCGAGTTCGCCGACGGCGTGACCGAGATCCGGGTCGGCCGCCGGCCGGACCTCGAGCTGCCGCTCCCCGACCGGGCGCTCTCCGCGCTGCACGCGCGGTTCGTGAAGGTCGACGATCGCTGGCAGGTCGAGGACCTGGGGAGCACCAACGGCACGCGCGTCGACGGCCAGCGGCTGGCGCCGGGGACGCCGCGCGCCGTCGCGCCCGGCGCGCAGGTGGTGGTCGGCCAGATCACCTTCGTGTTCGACGGACCCGTCGCCCCGGTGGTGGGCGCCGAGGGGACCGCCACCATCGCCCGGCGTTTGGTCGGCGATCTGTTCGCCGCCTCGCCGGCGATGGCGACGCCGACGCTGGCCGTGGTCGGCGGGGTCCGCGCCGGCGCCCCGCTGCGCCTGGAGACGCTCGAGCGCCGCTACCTCCTCGGACGCGCCGAGACCTGCGATCTCCAGCTCGTCTCCGAGGAGGTCTCCCGCGAGCACGCCGAGGTGGTCCGGCTGTGGGACCGGGTGGTGGTCCGCGACCTCGGCTCCAAGAACGGCGTGCGGGTCAACGACGCGGTGGTGACCGATCGGCGGCGCCTCCGAGACGGCGATCGGATCCAGATCGGGCCCGCGCTGCTCCGGCTGTCGGACCCGACCGACCGTTACCTGCGCGACTTCGAGGCGCACACTGAGGAGCAAGAGGACGCCGAGGCCGAGCCGCCCACGGCGACCGAGCCGTTCGACCCGGCCGCCGCGCCCGTCCCGGCGGCCGCCGGCGCCGCCGAGGTGGCGCCCCCGGCGACCGGGCGGCTCGGCGGCTCGCGGACGGCGATCGCGGTCGCCGGCGCCGTGCTGCTGATCGTGGGCGCGGTGATCGCCGCCCTGGCGTTCGGCCGCTGAGTCGCGACGCGCGCGCCGCGCCCGATCCTAACGGCGCTTGCGCGCCTTCTTGCGCGCCTTGCGGGCGTCCTTGCGCTTCTTCTTCTCCTTGACGCGATCGACGTTGCGCTTGGGGGCCTGGAAGCTGCCGCGCTCGGCGGAGGGGGTCTGCATCATGTTGGCCAGCTGGTTCATGTCCATCCCCATCATCTTCTTGGCCTGCGCGAGCTGCTTGAAGCCGGGGATCTTGCCGAGCAGGCCGGTCGACATCCCGATCTGCATCATCATCTGGCGCATCATCCCGAAGCGGTTGAGCAGGTCGGCCACCTCCTGCTCCTTGTGCCCCGACCCCTGCGCCACCCGCCGCAGCCGGCCGGTATCGTAGAAGGCGCTCCGCTTCTTCTTGCGCTTGCCGTTGTCGACGATCTCTTCCCAGCTGGTGACGATGAACCGCTCGGGGTGGCGCCGCTCATCCGCGGTCATCGACGAGATCATGGCCCCGATGCGCACCAGCTCCCGGTCGTCGACCTGCGCCCCCTCCGGGATCGCCTCGGAGATGCCGGGGATCTTCTCCATCATGTCCTTGAGCGGACCCATCTTCTTGAGGACGCCGATCTGCTCGAAGAAGTCGTTCATGTCGAACTTCCCCTTGAGCATCCGCATCGCGTCCTGCTCGGCCTTCTCCTCGTCGACCACCTCCTCGAACTGCTGGACCAGGCCGATGACGTCGCCCCGCCCCAGGATGCGGCTGGCCATCCCGTCGGGGCGGAACTCCTCGAGGCGGTCCGACGACTCGCCCATGCCGACGAACTTGATCGGCTTGCCGGTGACGGCCTTGACCGACAGCGCCGCGCCGCCGCGGGCGTCGCCGTCCAGCTTGGTGAGGATGACGCCGTCCAGGTTGAGCCGATCGTTGAACGCCTTGGCGGTCCCCACGGCGTCCTGGCCGATCATGGCGTCGACGATGAGCAGGATGTTCCCCGGGTGGACGCGGCGGTCGATCTCCGACAGCTCCTGCATGAGCGGCTCGTCGATGGCCAGGCGGCCCGCGGTGTCGAACAGGATGACGTCCCGCCCGCTCTCCGAGGCGACGCGCACGGCCTTCTCGCAGATCTCGGGGGGCTTGCCGCCGGGCTCGGCGTAGACGGGAATATCCAGCCGCTCGCCGATGATCTTGAGCTGCTCGATGGCTGCCGGCCGATAGACGTCGGCCGCCACCAGCAGCGGCCGCTTGTGCTGCTTGTCGAGGAAGCGGGCCAGCTTGCCGATGGTGGTCGTCTTCCCCGACCCCTGCAGGCCGACCAGCATGATCCCGGTGGGCCCCTTCTTGGCGAACTTGATGCTGGTGTCGACGGGGCCCATCAGGTCGACCAGCTCGTCGTGACAGAGCTTGACGAAGTGGTCCTCGGGCGAGACGCGCCGGACCTTCTCCTTCGTCGAGGCCTTCACCTTGACGATGACGCCGACGGCCTTCTCCTTGACCCGCTTGCAGAAGTCCTGGACCACGTCGAAGCCGACGTCGGCCTCGAGCAGCGCCGTGCGGACGTCCTTGAGCGCCTCGTCGACGG
>DASZVW010000641.1:0-3365 GCA_035546895.1 Polyangia bacterium | reverse complement strand
GACGCCGAGGTCCTGGTCTTCGACCTCGGTTGACCGGCCGGCGGTCACGGGACCGCGAGCTGACACGAGCCGGGGCGGTCGTAGCACTGCCCCTCGACGCAGGCGCTCGAGCACTCGCCGTCGCTGGTGCAGCGCTTGCGGGCGCAGGTGCCGCCGGCGCCGCAGGCGAAGTCGGTCGGGCATGACGGCGCGCCGCCGCCGCAAGCGGTGGGCGCGCAGTGGTGGTCGGCGCCGCACGACTCGCCCTGGGCGCAGTCGGCGTCGTGGAGGCACCCCGCGAGGCACCCCATGTTCGTCGGCCCGCAGACGCACGGCTCGACGACGCAGATCTGCGGCGCCGCCGCGTCGCCCGCGCAGTCCGAGTCGACGCTGCAGGGGTGCGTGACCGTCGGGCAGGCGCCGCCACAGGCGGACTGCCCGGGCAGCGTGCAGAAGCTGCCGCCGTGACAGTCGGAGGCGGTCCAGCAGGCGCCGCTCGAGGTGTCGTGGCCCGCGTCGTTCAGGTGGCCGCCGTCGCGCGCGCCGCCCACACCACCCGCCCCGGCGCCGCCGGTGCCGCCGCCGTCGTGCGTCGCCGCCTGCCCGGAACAGGCCAGCACCGCGAGGATCGCCAGATACCAAGCCGTGCGCGCGCGCGATGGATGTCGGTTCATCGGATCTCCCGCCCATCCGAGCACGCCACGTGCCACCGCGCGCCCGTCGCACGGACGCCGCCTTCTCGCCGCGCGCCCCCGGGCGCACCGGACATCCGGATCAGGCGGCGCCCCGCGCGTCTCAGGATTTCGAGAGCGGCGCCGCTACCGGCCGTTGGGCATGACCGCGGCGACGATCTCGCCCAGCTTGGCGCGGTCGACCTTGCGCTCCCGCGGGAGCACCGCCTGGGCGACCGCGTCGCCCTCGACCAGGAGCAGGCCGAACCCGGCGGCGCGCAGCCTCCCGCCGATCGCGCCGGCGTCCCACCGCGCGCCGCCGGCGGCGCGCGCCCAGAGCAGCTCGGCCACCAGCGCCGGCGTGCAGGCGAGGTACGCGGCGCTCGCGTATTGCCGCGCGCCGGCCAGCTCGTCGAGCGCGCGCCCGAGCTCGCCGGCGTCGTTGGTCGCCTCGATCGCCACCACGCGCGTCGCCGCCAGCACGCCGCCGCCGCGGTAGCCGATGACGTTGGCCCGCCCGGTGGCCGGCGTCGTTCCCGCGTGCGGCGTCAACCCGGCCAGGTTCAGCCAGCCGGCCAGCGGCGCCGCCAGCTCCTGCACGCGCGCCACGCGCTTCCAGAGCTCGGCGGCCACCTCGGCCAGCGCGGGCGCCTTGAAGATCGACGCCGCCAGCACCTCCGCCGCCGGCACCTCGAACCAGGGCGAGCCCTCGGTCGCGCGCAGCGCCTCGATCCGGCGCTCGATCGCCGGCATCTTGTCGGCGCCGGTCGCGCCCGTCACCTGCAGCTCGTCGACCAGCGCCGCCTGGACCCGCGGATCCTTGATCGCCTCCCGGAGGCGCCGGAGGCGCAGCCCCGCGAAGCGCGTGGTGTCGGGGTCGACGAAGAAGCCGAGCTTCACGCCGCCATCATCGTTCTCGCGCCCGCGCGCGCGCAAGCCGTCGCCGCGCGGAAGCACGCGGGAGACGCACCCGGGCGCGCAATCGCGCGCCTTTATTTCCTGTTTGTTTCGGGCGCATTTCCGCCACGTTTAATCTGCGGGTCGGGACCGTCAATTCGCTTGATTGACAGCGCGTCGATCGCCGAGATTTTCGGCCATGAACCCACCCGATCTCGCCACGCGCGTCGCGGACCTCGAGGCCTACGTCCGGAACACCGCGCCCACGGCGCTGCAGTCGTCCGGGCCGGGGCACAACGCCTGGATGATGACCTCCACGGCGCTGGTGCTGTTCATGACGCTGCCCGGGCTGGCGCTGTTCTACGGCGGGCTGGTGCGGCGCAAGAACATCCTCTCGGTGATGGCGCAGTGCCTCGGCTGCGCGGGGCTGGTGACGATCCTCTGGTGGCTGTGCGGCTACAGCTTCGCGTTCGCCAAGGGCTCGCCGGTGCTGGGCGGCCTCAAGTACGCCCTCCTCCACGGCGTCACCTCCACGCCGAACGCCGACTACGCCCCCTGGGTGTCGCAGAACGTGTACGCGATGTACCAGCTGATGTTCGCCATCATCACGCCGGCGCTCATCGTGGGCGCCATCGCCGAGCGGATGAAGTACGCGGCGGTGATGACCTTCATCGCGATCTGGATGTTCGTCGTCTACTTCCCGCTCGCCCACATGATCTGGGGCGCCGACGGGTTCATGAACGGCCTCGCCAACCCCGCCGCCGGGATCAAGGCGATCGACTTCGCGGGCGGCACGGTGGTGCACATGTCGTCGGGCTGGTCGGCGCTGATCCTCTGCCTCATCCTCGGCAAGCGCACCGGGTTCGAGCGGCGGACGTTCCTCCCCCACAGCGTGGTGCTGACGATGGTCGGCACCGGCATGCTGTGGGTGGGCTGGTACGGCTTCAACGCCGGCAGCGCGGTGGCCGCCGACGGCATCGCCGCCACCGCCTTCACCGCCACCACGCTGGCCACCGCGGTCGCGGCCGCGATCTGGCCGGCGCTCGAGTGGGTGACCCGCGGCAAGCCGACGGTGCTCGGCTTCTGCTCGGGGGCGGTCGCCGGGCTGGTCGTCATCACGCCCGCCTCCGGCTTCGTCACCCCCACCGGCGCGGTGATCGTCGGCGTCCTGGCCGGCGTGGTCCCCTTCGTCGCCTGCACCAAGCTGAAGGCGTTCTTCAAGTACGACGACGCGCTCGACACCTTCGGCGTGCACGGCGTGGGCGGCACGCTGGGCGCGCTCCTGACCGGGTTCTTCGCCTCGCCCGACGCCAACCCCAACCTCTCCACCAACCTCTCGGGCCTGGTCGGCCACACGCTCTGGCTCGAGCAGCTCAAGGCGATGGGGCTGACGCTGGGGCTCTCGATCGTGGCCACCACCGTCATCGGCTTCGGCCTCAAGGCGACGATGGGCCTGCGCCCGAGCGTCGAGGCCGAGGAGCAGGGGCTCGACGACGCCGAGCACGGCGAGGCGGGGTACCACCCCGAGGAGGCCGGCGGCCGCGGCGGCATGCTGGAGGAGGAGCCGGTCCCGGCCGCGGTCGAGCTGGCGAACGCGCCGTAGCCGCTTTGACTTGAACGGCGGCGCTCCCTATCCTGCAGGCGGGTGCCGACCGGGACACACGCCGCCGGGCAGGTCCGTCGCGTAACCACCGGGATCCCGGCGGTGGTGCCGCCGCCGCCGCGCATCGCCGCCGTCATCCGCTACGTGGCCTGGGTCGGCATCGCCGCCCACGCCGGCTTCATCCCCATGTTCGCGCTGATGGCGCACCCGCGCCT
>DASZVW010000640.1:0-2676 GCA_035546895.1 Polyangia bacterium | reverse complement strand
CCCCCGCCGCCGCGCCCCCGCCCTCGCCGAACCTGCAGCTCGCGCCCCCGCCCGCGCCGCCCCCGGCGCCGGCGAAGCCGCGCTACTTCTACTTCGGCCTCGACTACGGCAGCCAGGCGGAGTACGGGCCGCTGTGGGTGTTCGTGAACCGCGGCTACGACGTCCTCCAGGACCACGTGGCCGGCCGCAACATCTTCACCTTCGACTACAAGACCAACGGCCGCAACGTCGCCAAGAACGTCATCGACCCCTTCCCGGCCATCTCCGCCGACGGCTGGAAGACCTTCCTGACCGAGGAGATCTTCCCGCTCTCCTTCACCCAGAGCACCGCGCGCTGGACGCCCAACTACAGCCTGCACCTCATCGGCGGCGGGATGACCTACCGCTCGCTCACCGAGTGGTTCGACGACCACGGCGCACCCGTCCCCCGCGTCTTCTCGGCCTTCACGCTGATGGCGGCGGCGTTCGTCAACGAGTCGCTGGAGAACAAGGGCTTCGTGGGCTTCAACACCGACTGCATCGCCGACATCTGGGTGTTCGACATCGGCGGCATCATCCTGTTCAGCTTCGACTGGCCGAACCGCTTCTTCAGCCGGGAGGTGGTCATCGCCGACTGGTCGTTGCAGCCGTCGTTCACGCTGCCGAACGGCGAGCTGCACAACGTCGGCAACTACTTCGCCGCCAAGTGGGCCCTCCCCTTCTACCGGCGGCTGTCGCTGTTCGCCTGGTTCGGCGAGGCCACCACCGGCGGGCTGTCGTTCGCGCTCGACGACGAGTACGCGCTGTCGGCCTCCGCCGGCGGCGCCGCCATCCACCTCACCAACACCTCGACCCAGAGCGTGGAGAACGTGGTCAGCTTCGTCCCCACCGCGGCCGTGTTCCTCGATCGCCGCAACTCGCTGCTCGCCTCGCTGCAGGTGACCAACGTGGACGACTACTTCATCCACCTCAACGTCTACCCGCACGCCTTCTGGCGGCGCGGCCCCGCGGTCGGCTTCTGGGGCGTGCTCGACAAGCGCGGCCGCCCGGCGGCCGGGTTCGCCCTCGGCCGCCCGTTCGGGATCGGCGGCGGCTGGAGCAGTCTTTAAAATTCGGAACCCTGAGAGGGTTCCGAGCCTCCCGCGATGGGCTGCGGCGGCAAAGCCGCCTTCGCCCGACGCGATCATCGGGCGGCGATCGTCGGGCCCGGGGGCTGCGGCGGCAGAGCGGCATTCGCCCGACGCGATCGTCGGGCGGCGATCGCCGGGCCCGCGGTGTCTACTTGCCGGAGAGGCCGGCGACCGCGACCGTCAGGCGGGAGACCGAGCGCGAGGCCGTCCCCTTCTTGATGACCCCCTTGGAGGCCGCCTTGTCGATCGCCTGCACCGCGCTCTTGAGGAGCGGCGCCAGGTCCTTGGTGGTCTTGCTCCCCATCGCCGTGCGGAGCTTCTTGATGGCGGTGCGCATCGCCGTCGTCTGCGACACGTTGCGCGCCGTCCGCTTCACCCGCTGGCGGTTCGCCTTCTCTGCTGACTTGATGTTGGCCACGTTCGTTCGCCTTCTTCCTTCCGGTTCGTTCGGGCGCGCATCATGCTGAGCGCCCCGGACGTTGTCAAGGCGGGCGGGCCCTACCCCAGCCCCAGCTCGTCCAGCGCCGCGTCGGAGAGGCCGAAGAAGTGCCCCGTCTCGTGCAGCAGCGTGGTCCGGATCTCCTCGCGCAGGTCGTCCTCGTCCACCGCCATCCGCTCCAGGTTGCGGCGGAAGAGGAGGATCTGGGTGAGCCCCGGCTGGCCGCCCAGCCCCGCGCCGCCGTCGCCGTGGGCCGTGCCGCTGAAGAGGCCCAGCGCGCGCGGGTCGAGCCCCGCCTCGACGTCCGCCTCGGCCGGCAGCTCGGCGATGACCATGGGGATCCCGGCCAGGAGCTCGCGCGCCCGCGGCGGCAGCTCCTCGAGCGCGGCGTCCGCCACCGCCGCCACCTCGGCCTCCGGGAGCCGGTCGCCCCCCAGGCGCTCGGCGGCCCCCGGCGCGGCGTCGAGCGACCAGGTCCGCTTCCAGGCCGACCGCCGCTCCGCCTCGTCGCCGAGATCCTCGGCCGCGCAGCCGAGCGCGTGCCAGGCGTCCGCCGAATCAGGGTTGGCCTCGCAGAGGACGCGCAGCCGCGCCCGCGCCGTCTCCGGCTCGCCGACCGCCAGGTGAAGATCGGCGATCTCCAGCGCCAGCTCCAGGTCCTCGAGCCGCACGTCGGGCGGCGGCAGCTCCGCCAGCGTCTCCCGGGCCGCGTCCGTCTCGCCCAGCTCCACCTCCAGCGTCGCCTTGAGCGTCGCCGCCGCCAGGAACTCGTCCTCCTCCTCGGCCAGATCGAGCGCCCGCTCAGCGTGCGCCAGCGCCTCCTCGGCGGCCTCCGGATCGCCGGCCAGGATCTCCCCCAGCCACAGCTCCGGCGTGGCCCACTCCGGATCGGCCGCGATCGCCCGGCGCAACGTCGCGATCGCCTGCTCGGCCTCCCCCTCCTCGCGGAAGCAGGCGGCCGCCAGCAGCAGCGCCTCGGGCGACCCCGGCTCCAGCGCCTCGGCCCGCCGCCGCGCCTCCGCCACCTCGCCCGCCTCCAGCGCCTGCCAGGCCGCCTCGATGCGCGGGTCGAGCTCCGCGCCTTCGTCCTCGTGGTCCGTTTCGTCTGCCATGGTCCCTATCCTTATA
>DASZVW010000639.1:0-4271 GCA_035546895.1 Polyangia bacterium | reverse complement strand
CGACTCCGTGACGGCGACTTCCGCGTCCGCCTGGAGGCGGCGATGGCGCTCGGGCGCCTGGGCCTGACCGACGCCCTCCCCGCCCTCCGTGGCGCGCTGGCCGGTGAGCTCGACGGCCGCACCAAGCGGCGGATGAAGGAGGCCATCCGCGACATCGAGGACGGCGCCCGCCCCGCCGAGGAGGCCCGCCGCCTGCACGACGAGGTCGAGCGCCTGCGCGGCGAGACCGCCCGCCTGCGCGAGCGGCTCGATCGCCTGGAGACGCGCCTCGCCCCCCCGCCCGCCGCTCCGCCGCCCGCCGCCAAGTCCAAGCGCCCTCGCCCGGTCACCCGCCGCTCCCGCAGCGTGCGCCCGGTCCGTCGCTAGCTTTCGCTAGCTTTGCAGCTCGGCCACGATGTCGCGGGCGATCTGGCGCGCCTTGGCGAGCTCGGCGCGCGGCAGGGAGACGGCGCCCACCACCGGGTGGCCGCCGCCGCCGTAGCGCTCGCAGATCTTGTTGATCTCGTGCGTGCGCGGCGCCGCCGACCAGGGGTTCGAGCCGACCGAGATCTTGGCCCGCGCGGCCGCCGTCACCGCCACCGAGTAGCGCGCCTCGGGGAAGAGGTAGTACGAGATGAACTTGTTGAAGGGGCCGGTCTCCTTGTCGGCGAGGTCGAAGAAGACCACCCCCTTCTCCAGCCGGGCCACCGCGCGGATGGCCTCGATGTTCCGCTGGTGCTGCTCGAGCAGCGGCCCCAGCGGGCCCGCCACGTAGGGATCGGCGGCGATCTCCGCCAGCGGCCGGCTGACGAGGTCCGCGATGAACCGCTCGGCCAAGGCCGGATCGCGGTTGCTCTCGATGAAGGTCATGAGCCGCAGCGCCGGCTCCTTGAGCTCGACCGCCATCCGGGCGTCCGGGAACAGCGCCCCGTCGATGATCTCCGCCCAGTAGACGAGGTCGGCGAGCGGCGCCGCGTCGAAGCCGAACTTGGCCGCCACCGTGTCGGCCAGGAACTTGGTGCAGCTCTTGGCCTTGGGGTCGTAGAACTTGCGCCCGGTGGCGTCGGCCCGGAAGTGGTCCTCGTCGCCGGGGAGCTGGAACGCCGAGGCGTGGTGGTCGAACCACCAGGTGAGCCGCGGGTCCTGCGAGTAGCGGAAGTCGACGCAGGCGTTCTCGTCCCCGTCGAAGTAGCCGGCGGCGAACGGCTGCGCGTCCCCCTTGTGCTCGAGCGGCCGGTAGAGGACCTCCACCGGCCCCTTGGCGATCCGCTCGCGGTAGAACCGGGTGAAGACGCCCGCGGAGCTGCACCCGTCGAAGCAGTTGCCGTGATAGAGGACCCGCAGCCGCACGGCAGGAAGCTAACACGAACTCGCGCGCGGAGAAGGGAGCGGCTACATTAGCGCGTCATGGCCGAGTTCCTCGTCGACCTCAAACGTTCCCACGACTGCGGCGCCCTGCGCGCCGGCGACGCCGGCACGCGCGCCGTCCTCTTCGGATGGGTGGCCGCCCGCCGCGATCACGGCGGCTGCGTGTTCATCGATCTGCGCGACCGCGGCGGCATCACCCAGATCGTCTTCGAGCCGGAGACCGACGCCGCGGCGCACGCGCAGGCCTCCGACCTGCGGCGCGAGTACTGCATCGCGGTGGCCGGCAAGGTGCGCGAGCGCGGCGGGCACAAGAACCCCAAGCTCGCCACCGGCGACATCGAGGTGGCGGTCGATCAGCTCACCATCTTCTCGGTCGCCGAGACGCCGCCGTTCGAGCTCTCCGACGAGACCCGCTCGGACGAGACGATCCGGCTCAAGCACCGCTACCTCGATCTGCGGCGCCCGGCGCTGCAGCGGAACTTCATCGCCCGCTCGCAGATCTACCAGACCACCCGGCGCTACCTGGCCGACAACCGCTTCCTGGAGATCGAGACGCCGTTCATGGTGAAGTACACGCCGGGCGGCGCCCGCAACTTCCTGGTGCCGTCGCGGCTCAACCCGCACCAGTTCTACGCGCTCGCCGAGTCGCCGCAGATCTTCAAGCAGCTCTTCATGGTGGCGGGGATGGACCGGTATTTTCAGATCGTCCGCTGCTTCCGCGACGAGGACCTGCGCCTCGACCGCCAGCCGGAGTTCACCCAGATCGACCTGGAGATGAGCTTCGTCACCGAGGAGGACGTGCAGAACGTCGTCGAGGGGCTGATCGCCGCGCTCTGGAAGGACGTGCTGGGGATCGACGTCCCGCGGCCCTTCCAGCGGCTCACCTACGGCGAGGCGATGGGGAAGTACGGCTCCGACAAGCCCGATCTCCGCTTCGAGCTGCCGCTCGTCGACCTGACCGAGGTTGTCAAGCGGCACGACGGCGGCGGCGTCGGCCTGCTGCAGTCGGCGGTGAGCGCGGCGGGCGGCGTGGTCAAGGGCTGGCGGCTGCCGGCCGCGCAGGCCAAGACGCTGTCGCGCACCGATCTCGACAAGCTGGAGGAGTTCGCCAAGGGGTTCGGCGCCCGCGGCCTGGCGCGCGCGCGCGTCGGCGAAGGGGGCGCCTGGGCCCAGAGCCCGATGAAGACGATGACCGACGAGCTTCGCAAGGCGATCAACGAGGCGGCCGGCCTCGGCGACGGCGATCTGCTCTTCCTCCAGTTCGGCGCCAAGAAGCTGGTCAACGCCGTCCTCGGCGGCCTGCGTTTGCACCTGGCGGGCCGGCTGGACTTGATCCCCAAGAACCTCTGGCGGCTCTGCTGGATCACCGACTTCCCGCTGTTCGAGCAGAACGACGAGGGGAAGCTCGTGGCCGCCCACCATCCCTTCACCTCGCCCAACCCGGCCGACCTCGACCGGCTGGAGAGCGACCCGGGCTCGGTGCGCGCGCGCGCTTACGACCTGGTGCTCAACGGCAACGAGATCGCGGGGGGCTCGATCCGGATCCACCGCTCCGACGTGCAGGCGCGCGTCTTCCGCGCGCTCGGCCTCTCGGACGAGGAGGCGCAGGCCAAGTTCGGCTTCCTCCTGGAGGCGTTCAAGTTCGGGCCGCCGCCGCACGGCGGGATCGCGGCCGGCGTCGATCGGCTGGCGATGCTCCTCTGCGGCGCCGAGTCGCTGCGGGACGTGATCGCCTTCCCCAAGACGCAGAAGGGGACCGACCTCATGACCGACGCGCCGGGGCCGGTCGCGCGACGTCAGCTCGACGAGCTGCACATCGCGCTCAAGGAATGAGCGCGGCCGGGTCCGCGGCCGCCGCGCGCGCGGCGACGCTGGCCCGCCTGGCCTCCGAGACGTTCGACGTCCTCGTCGTCGGGGGCGGGGCGACCGGCGCGGCGATCGCCCGCGACGCCGCCCTGCGGGGCGTGACGTGCGCGCTGGTCGACGCGGGCGACTTCGCCGGCCAGACCTCCAGCCACTCGTCGAAGTTGATCCACGGCGGCCTCCGCTACCTGCAGTACGCCGACCTCCCGCTGGTGTTCGAGGGGCTGCGCGAGCGGAGCCGGCTGCTCGCGACCGCGCCGCACCTCTGCCGCCCGATCGAGTTCGTCTTCCCCGGCTACCGCGGCGAGCGCCCCGGGCTGCGGACGCTGGGCGCCGGGATCGGGCTCTACAACGCGCTCGCCCTCTGGCGGCCGCCCGCCGCCAGCCGCCACCTCGACGCGCACGCGCTCTACGCGCAGGCGCCCCACCTGCGCAGCGCGGGGCTCGAGGGGGCGGCGGTCTACGTCGACTGCCAGACCGACGACGCGCGGCTGGTGCTGGAGAACGTGCTCGACGCCGAGGCCGCGGGCGCCGCCTGCGCCAGCCACCTGCGCGTCGAGCGGATCGCCCGCGACCGCCGCGGCCGGGCCCGCGGGGCGGTGGTGGTCGACGGCGAGACCGGCGGGCGCTTCGAGCTCGCCGCCCGCCTGGTGGTCAGCGCCACCGGCCCCTTCACCGACGGGTTCCTCGACGGCCCCCGCCGCCGCCTCCGCCCCACGCTGGGGGTCCACCTGGTGTTCGACGCCGCGCGCGTCCCCCACGGCGGGCGCGCCCTGGTGCTGCGCACGCCGCAGGACAACCGCCTCTACTTCGTGCTGCCGGCCGGGCCGCGCACCATCGTCGGCACCACCGACACCGACTTCGCGCCGGCCGAGGACCCGGCGCGCGCGCCCCGCGTGGGCGACGAGATCCGGGCCCGCGGCGCCGACGTCGCCTACCTGCTGGCCGCCGCCCGCCACGCCTTCCCCGCGCTCGGCCTCGGCCCCGACGACGTGGTCTCGACCTTCGCCGGCCTGCGGCCGCTCCTGGCCGGCAACGCCAGCACGCCCTCGGAGACCTCG
>DASZVW010000638.1:0-2683 GCA_035546895.1 Polyangia bacterium | reverse complement strand
GACGGCCGCCCGCCCGTCGCCGGCCAGCTCCTCCAGCGTGCCGGCGATCCGATCGAGGATCCCCATCAGCGGCCCGGCGGCGGCGCGGCCGGCTCGCCGTCCGGCGACCAGACCTTGGCGCGGATCTCGCCGATCCGGGCGTCGATGGCGCCGAGGTCGGCGAACGCGGCGTCGATGGCGCCGGCGTCGGGGGTGGCGGCGGTCTTGGCGTCGGCGGCGCGCCGCTCGGCGAGCGCGCGATCGAGCACCTCGGCGATCCCGCGCGCCAGCGTGTCGCCCGCCTGGGCCACGAACTCCAGCAGGCGGGCGCCGAACCCGTCGACGATCTCGTCGAGCTTGGGGCCGACCAGCGCGGCGACCCGGTCGACGGCCAGCGGCGCCTGCGCCTTGGCCTCCGCCTTCACCTGGGCCGCCAGCTTGCCCCGCAGCACGAAGGCCAGGATCGGCGCCGCCAGCGTCAGCACCCCGCCCACCAGGCCGTCGACGAACAGGAAGACCGTGGTGCCGAGCGCGCCGAGCGCGAAGATCGAGGCGTCGTACTTCAGCGTGTCGACCCGGATCTCCACCTTGGTGTCGGCCGGGCCGAGCTCGGTGGCCACGCCGTCGAGCACCTCGCGCACGTTCTCGTTCGCCACCTGGATCACCGTCTCGGCCAGCTTCTCCAGCTCGGTGGAGATGACCTCCCCCTCGGCCTCGGTCCAGGCCTTCCAGGTGTCCTGCACGAAGAACGACAGGTAGCGCCGGATGTCGCCCGCCTCGACGGCGTCGATGTCGGCGGTCACCGCCTCGCGCAGCTTGATGGTGAAGTCGGCCAGGTCCTGCCGCACGCGCGCCTTGAGCGCCGCCGTCTCGGCCCGCACCGTCGAGGCCGCCGTCTCCAGGATCTTCTTCCCCGTCTGCAGGCGCTGCCGCGCGCGGCCGATCCGCTGCTCCAGCTCGGGGAGCGGCAGCTCCAGCGACTTGCGGTGGATGGCCAGGCTCTGGCGCACGAAGGCCGAGACGCGCGCGGCGTCGGCCAGCGCGTGATCGAGCAGCAGCCGCCGCCGCTGGTTGGCCACCGTGGCGCCCAGCGCGGCCACGAAGGCGTCCAGCCCCGATCCGGCGCGGTCGCCGCCGAGCGCGCGCTTGGCCGACACCGGGTAGATCGCCGGCTCGGGGACGATCGCCGCCAGGTGCTTCTTGGCGAAGGCCAGCGTCTCGGCCAGCTCGGCCTCGCTCAGGAGGTCGGCCTTGGCCACCACGAACAGCAGGCGGTCGCGCGTCGAGCGGAGGATCCGCTCCTCCAAAAATTGCCGCTCGGAGGCGGTCAGGATCTGGGTGGCGTCGAGCAGGAAGACCGCGGCGTCGGCGCGCGGCAGGTAGCCGTAGGTGATCTCGGCGCGCTGCTCGTTGATGTCGTTGACGCCGGGCGTGTCGACGATGGTGAGCTGGTTCTCGAGCAGCGCCACCGGCTGGGTCAGCTCGACGTGGTGGAGGCTCGTCGCCTGGTCGCCGCCTTGGCTCGCCTGGCCGTCGACGGTCAGCCAGTCGGCGAGCGCGCTGCCGGCGATGGTCTTGCGCGCGCCGTCCTCGCCGACCAGCGTGGCCCCGGCGCGCGGGCCGTGGGTGACGTGCGCCAGCACGGCGGTGGTCGGCGTGATGCCGGTCGGCAGCACCGGCGCGCCGAGGAGCGCGTTGATGAAGGTCGACTTGCCGTGGTTGAACTCGCCCAGCACGACCACCGTGAACCGCTCGTCGTCGAGCTTCGGCAGCCGCGTCTCCTTCACGTCGCGGGCCACGAACGGCAGCCCCGCCCGCTCGGCCAGCGCGCCCAGGTCGGCGAGCACGCCGCGGATGGCCGCCTTGCGCGCGTCGAGCCCCTGCCCGTCCGCCGTCGCGCCGCCGCTCACTTGAGCACCGCCAGGAGCTCGGCGACCTTCGCGTCGCACTCCTGCTTCGAGGTCCCGGCCGGCGCCGCCGCCGGGTCGCCCTTGAGGCCTTTGTCGCCCTTCAGACCTTGGAAGTAGGCGGTCTCGGCGAACAGGCGCAGCGCCGCCACCCGTTTCGGCAGATAGGGGTGCGTGCGCCCGAGCTCGTCGAAGCGCCCTATCCCCTTCTGGGCCTCGTCGAGCTGCGCCAGGTACTCGTCGAGCTTCACCTCGCTGTAGAGCTTGTGCGAGCCGATCGCCAGCTTGACCAGGCAGCCGATCGAGGCGTCGAGATCGCCGGTGCAGATGAGGCCGGCGCGGTCGCAGGTGATCTCCGCGCGGCGGGCCCAGCCGTTGAGCGCCAGCACCGCCGGCTTCACGCTCCAGCGCAGGAACATGTTCGCGGCGTGGGTCAGGAAGTGCAGCGTGGTCATGTAGACCACGTGGTTGTTCTGGATGTGCCCGCACTCGTGGCCGATGACGTCCAGCAGCTCGGGCTCGGACAGGTGATCGACCAGCGCCGCGTTGAGCACGATGTACGGATCGTCCCCGGTCCCGAAGGTGTGGGCGTTGAGCGACCCGATGTTGGGCGACACGTACAGCGTCGGCATCGGGATCCGCAGCGTGTCGGCGCAGCGCTCGGCCAGCTTGGCGATGCGCGGGAACTGCTTGCCCGACACCTTGACCGCGGTGCCCAGCATCCGGCTCTTCTCCACCGACTGCCAGAGCCGCACGGTCGCCTCGACCGCCAGCGTCACCGGCCGCACGCGGTCGAG
>DASZVW010000637.1:0-1931 GCA_035546895.1 Polyangia bacterium | reverse complement strand
GCCGCTCGACGGCGCCGACGAGCCCGAGGTGCCGGTCGAGCCCGTCGAGGGACTCGGCAGGCCGGTGCCCGGCGTGGTGGTGGGGCTGGCGCCCGGCGCCGTCATGTCGCTCCCGCTTCCGGTCGCGCCGTAGTTGGGCGTCGCGCTGTTGGTCCCGCTGGTCCCGCTGGTGCCGCTCGGCCCGTTGGTCCCGCTCGACCCGTTCATGCCGTTGTTGGTGCCGGTGCCGCTGGTGCCCGTGCCCGGCATCGCCGAGGACGAGCCGGCGCCGGCCCCGGCCTGCGCCACCACGCGCCAGCCGCCGTACGGCGTCCCCGCCGCCACCGCCGTCCGCGCCGCGCGCGTCTCGATCGCCGGCGGATTCAGCGCCGCCGGCTGCGCTCCTGTCGCTGCTGGAACGATGAAAATCATGTTTTTCCTCCTGCGACGAATGTGGGCCCCCTTCGCCTGCTGAAAAGCCCTGGCGCTCCGCCGGCTCATCCGTCGCGCGCGCGCGCGCCGCCGATATACTGGTCGCATGGTGCAGCTCCACCTCGAGCTCCTCGTCCGCATCCTGGTCGGAACCGTCCTCGGCGGCGCCATCGGCTACGAGCGCGACCTGCACGGCCGGCCCGCCGGCCTGCGCACGCACGCCATCGTCGCGCTCGCCTCGGCGACGTTCATGGTCGTGTCGACCCGCTTCTTCTACTTCCAGCACTACGACAAGGACGACCTGGTGGCGGTCGATCCCTCGCGTATCGCCGCCTCGGTGGTGTCGGGGATCGGCTTCCTCGGCGCGGGGGCGATCCTGCGCGACGGGATCACCATCAAGGGGCTCACCACCGCCGCCGGCCTCTGGCTGGTGGCGGCGATCGGGATGGCCGCGGGCGGCGGCATGTACGTGGAGAGCGTCTTCGCCACCGTGCTCGGCCTCTCGGCGCTGACGCTGCTGCGCCGGTTCGAGGACCGCGGGGTGAAGGTGTCGCGCCGGCGGCTGTCGGTGGCGCTCGACGCGACGCGGACGGCGCCAGCGGCGATCGCGGAGCGCCTCGTCAAGCTGGGCGCGACGGTCCGGCAAGAGGACTACGAGCGCCTCGACGGCGGCGAGACGCGCGTCGCCTTCGAGGTCCGCCTGCCGGCGACCCTGGAGCTGCAGGCGATGATCGACGCCGTCGAGGCCGACGGCGCCGTCCGCGCGCTCAAGATCCAGCAGATCTGAGCGCGCGCCGCCCCGCGGCCGCTACTCGATCTCGATGACGCCCGGGCAGCGCCAGTGGCCGGGGTGCCAGCGGCCGCGCGGGCCGTAGTGCCCCTCGATCCAGACCCCGCCCGGGCAGCGGCCCGGCCGCGCCGGACCGACGTAGCACCCGGCGCCCAGCGTCCCGAGGGCCAGGGCCAGCCCCAATACCGCGAACATGCGTCGAATCGCCATGGGTCCTCTCTCGCCTCGTGATGAGGCCGCGCCTACAAAGTAACGCCGACCTTTGCGGTTGTGAAATGATACCCCTCACGGTCATTTGGTGAGCTGGCACTTGCGCAGGTCGTTGTCGCTGAACCAGTCGGCCACCGCGACGGCGGCGCGGGCGTAGACGCTGTCGCCGCGCAGCCGCCCGCTCCAGGTCGCCCCGCGGTTGGTGGCCAGGAGGTGGCACTGGAAGTCGACCGTCACGTCGGGGAGCACCGGGACCGCCACCCGCATCCCCTTGTTCAGGCCGCGCAGCTCGAGATCGCGCGTCTGGGGCGGCGGCAGCGCGCGGTACCAGGCGCCGGAGGCGCGCGGCTTGGCCGGCGCCGGCGGCTTCGCCTTCCCGCCGCGCGACGAGTCGTACGACGCGCCGGCGATCGCCACCTGGCCCGAGATCCGCAGCTCGCTGCGGCCGTCGCCGGAGAGGCTCAAGTCGGCGTCGAGATCGGGGATGTAGAGCTTGGAGGCGGGATCGCCGATCCGGAGG
>DASZVW010000636.1:0-2801 GCA_035546895.1 Polyangia bacterium | reverse complement strand
GCTGCAGCACGCAGCAGTACGACGGCCCCGCCTCGGCCGGCGCGGCATCCGCGGCGCCGTCGGCGCGCGAGCCGCCACCGTCGCCGTAGACGATCTTCACCGAGGCGCTGGCGCCCTGCCCGCCGCAGCCGCCCAGGATCGCCGCCGCCAGCGGCAGCAGCGCCAGCGCCGATCGGTGCTTGGTCCGACTCCGCATCGGGCGGAGTTTGCGCCGCCTCCCGCGACGTCCAAGGTGTCGATTGTGTGAAAGCTGCGCGCCGGCTTGGATCGCCGGCCGACCGCGCGATACTTCCGCCATGGACGGAGAACCCCGGATCCGGATGGCGCGGCCAGCCGACGCGGCGGCGATCGCCGCCATCTATCGCCCCTACGTGGCCGAGGCGGTGACCTCGTTCGAGCTCGTCCCCCCGGAAGCCGGCGAGATCGCGCGCCGCCTGACCGCGGTGCTGGCCTTCGCTCCCTGGTTGGTGGCCGTCGACGCCGCCGACGCGCCGCTCGGCTATGCCTACGCCTCTCGCCACGCCGAGCGCGCCGCCTACCAGTGGTCGGTCGACGCGGCGGTGTACGTCCGGCGCGGGAACCATCGGCGCGGCCTGGGGCGCGCGCTCTACCAGGCGCTGTTCCCGCTCCTGCGCCTGCAGGGGTTCTACGTCGCCCACGCCGGCATCACCCTGCCCAACCGCTCGAGTGTCGGGCTTCACGAGTCGTTCGGCTTCCGTCCGGTGGGGGTCTATCCCGCGGTCGGCTGGAAGCACGGCGGCTGGCACGACGTCGGCTGGTGGCAGCTGCCGCTGCAGGAGCGGCCGGCCGTCCCGGCGCCGCCGCTGCCGCTCGCCGAGGCCCAGCGCCTGCCCGCCTGGCCGGCCACGCTCCGGGGCGACGGCTGACGAAGCGCGCCCGATCCGGTCAGTGCTCGACCGGGAGCCGGCGCGCGTTCCAGGCCAGCATGCCGCCCGCCAGGTTGCGGACCTGGCCGAAGCCGGCCTGGCGCAGGATCGCCCCGGCCGTCGCCGAGCGGGCCCCCGAGCGGCAGACCACCACCAGCTCGTGCCCGAGATAGCCGGCCAGCTTGGGGAGGCGGCGCTCGAGGACGTCGAGCGGGACGTGCAGCGCCCCCGCGACGTGCCCCAGCTCGCCGACGAACTCCTCCGGCTCGCGCACGTCGAGCACCAGCGGCGGCGCCGCGCCGGCGCGCGCCGCGGCCAGCGCCTCGGGCGAGACGTCCGGCATCGCCGCCACCTCGGCCACCAGCGGGAAGCGGACCTCCTCGGTCTCGAAGCCCGACTGGTTCACCTGCAGCGCCTGCTGGATCTTCTCCGGGAACGGCAGCCCCAGGCCGGCCATCAGCGCCACGTACGCCGCGCGGCTCCGGCCGGCGAAGCGCGGGTTCGACCGCTTCTCGTCGCCGATGGTGCTCGACTTCGCGCCGCGGTAGTCGTGCCCCGGCCAGACCGCCGTGTCGTCGGGGAGCGCGAACAGCCGCCCCACGACGGCGTCGTACTGCTGGCCGGCGTCGGCGCCCGGGAAGTCGGTGCGCCCCGAGCCGCCGATCATCAGCGTGTCGCCGGTCAGCACCGCGCCCGACACCCGGTAGCAGACGGAGTCGGGCGTGTGCCCCGGCGTGTGGAGCACCTCGATCCGCTCGCCCCCCAGCGCCAGCACCTCGCCGTCGTCGACGTGGCGGTCGACCAGCGGGCTGGGGCTCGCGCGGTGCATGACCACCGTGGCGCCGAGCAGCTCCTTGGCGGCGCGGTTCAACATCAGGTGGTCGGCGTGCATGTGCGTCTCCAGCACCAGCCGCAGCGTGAGCCCGCGCCGGGCCAGCAGCGTCCGGTAGGTCTCGAGCCGCTCGCGCACCGGATCGACCAGCGCCGCCTCGCCGCCGGCCGCCAGGAGGTAGGTCTTGCAGTTGGTGTCGTTCAGCTCCTCGATCCGCAACGCCATCGCCATCGCCGAACCATAGCCGACAACGCTGTCGGTGAGCCGACCACCCGCGCCTTCACCTGCGGGGCGCCACGCACGAGCGCGCGCCGGGTTCCTGACGGCGCCGGCGCCCGCCGACATGTGGTCGCGCGCGGCCGTTTGGGAAGTCGCGCGCCGGTCTCACGTTTTAGACCATGACCGCCGACCGTTAGACAATGAACTTCCTTGCAGCGCGCCGGACACTATAGGAGAGGGTGATGCCAGACATCTTGCACAGGGTGGGGATGCAGGGGCCGGCCGCCAAGGTCTACGAGGCGCTCTCGACGACCGAGGGGCTCTCGCACTGGTGGATCACGGGGACCACCGGCGATCCGCGCGTCGGCGGCATGGTGAAGTTCCAGCCCGACGGCGGCGGCTTCCACATGAAGGTGCTGGAGGCGAAGCCCGACGAGATGGTCCGCTGGGAGTGCGTCGAGGGTCCGGCCGAGTGGGTCGGCACCAAGCTGACCTTCCGGCTGGTCGCCAAGGGGAACGAGACCTACGTGCTGTTCACGCACGCCGACTGGCGCGAGCGCGGCGAGTTCATGTACCACTGCAGCACCAAGTGGGCGCTGTTCCTCATGAGCCTCAAGAGCTGGGTCGAGCACCGCGAGGGGCACCCGCACCCCTACGACGTCAAGATCCACCCCGGCGATTGAGCCGCCGCGCGGTCAGCGCGCGCGGTGCAGGACGACCTCGTCGCCGGCGGCGTCGTCGCCGGTGATCCAGACCTGCGAAGCCGTCAGCCAGACGCCACGGTAGGTCCCGGCCGGCACGTCGGCGACCGGCAGGAAGGCGCCGCCGTTCTCGCTCTCGACCACCGCCTGGCCGACGATCCA
>DASZVW010000635.1:0-1884 GCA_035546895.1 Polyangia bacterium | reverse complement strand
CCGGGCGAGCCCGACATCCGGCCGCACGCGACGGTCGTGACGTCGTTCGAGGTCAAGCCGATCGCCGATCCGGAGCACCGCGCCGTGCCCGCGCTGCAGAGCCACATGCGCGACTTCCTCATCGACCAGCTCCGCCCCTTCGGCGACGTCGATCCGCGCGACCGGCAAGGGACCTACGCCGTCGACGGGGTCATCAAGTCGCTGTCGCTGGCCACCACCGGGCGCGACGTCGAGGTGAGCTGCGCCGTCCAGCTGGTGGTCTCGAGGCAGCCGGCGGGCGGCGTCTTCATGCTGACCAGCGGCCAGGCGACGGTGCAGAAGCCGAAGCGGCAGTTCCGCCCGCAGCTCCGGCCGAGCATGGAGCTGGAGGCGCTGGAGGCCGCCGTCCGCGGCGCCAGCGAGGACCTGGTCAGCAAGCTGCCGCGCCGGTAGCGCGGGCGCCGAAAACGCCGTGCGCCGGCGTTTTCTCTAGTAGTGTTTCGGGGATGGAAGGCGCGACCCCGGCACGGGCGAAGGTGCGCGTGCTGCCGGCGGCGCTGGCCGACCAGATCGCCGCCGGCGAGGTGGTCGAGCGCCCCGCCTCGGTGGTCAAGGAGCTGGTCGAGAACGCCATCGACGCCGGCGCGCGGCGGATCGAGGTGGAGATCGAGGCCGGCGGGCGGCGGCTCGTGCGGGTGGTCGACGACGGGTCGGGGATGGCGCCCGACGACGCCCGGCTGGCGCTGCGGCGCCACGCCACCTCCAAGATCGCGGCGGCGGACGACCTCTGGGGGCTGACCACCTTCGGGTTCCGCGGCGAGGCGCTGCCGTCGATCGCGGCGGTCTCGCGGCTGACGGTGGCCACCCGCCCCGCCGACGCCGAGGCCGGGTTCGAGCTGACCGTGGAGGCGGGCGCCGAGACGGGCGCGCGCGAGCTCGGGATGCCGCCGGGGACGCAGGTGACGGTGCGCGACCTCTTCTTCAACACGCCGGCGCGGGCCAAGTTCCTCAAGGCGGAGGCGACCGAGACGGCCAACGTCTCGGAGGCGCTGCTGCGGCTCGGCCTCGCCCACCCCGGCGTCCACCTGCGGCTGCGGGTCGGCGGGCGGGTGGCGCTCGACCTGCCGATCCACCGCGATCTCGGCGAGCGGGTGCGGGCGGCGCTGGCGCGGCGCGGGGCCAGCGCGCTGCACGAGGCGGCCGGCGACGAGGGAGGCCACCGCGTGCGCGCTTTTCTGGCCGGCCCCGAGGAGGTGTCGACCACCGCGCGCTCGACCTTCCTGTTCGTGGGGGGCCGGTTCGTGCGCGACCGCTCGCTGCTGCACGCGCTGGCGCTGGGGTACGGGCCGCTGCTGGAGAAGGGGCGCTACCCGCTGGCCGCGCTGTTCCTCGATCTGCCGGGGCGCGAGGTCGACGTCAACGTCCACCCGCAGAAGCTGGAGGTCCGCTTCGCGCGCGCGCAGGAGGTCTACGCCGCCGTCCGCCACGTGGTGGGCGGCGCCATCGCGCGGGCCCCCTGGCTGCGCCCCGCCGACGCCGTCCGGACCTTCACAGAACCGCCTTATTTCACGGGGAGCGGCTCGCTGCCGCTCGCGCCCCCCGGGCCCCCTCGCTACGCGCGGCAGAGCCGCGCTTCGCTCGCGCAGGCAGCGCTGCCGTTGCGGGCACGCGACGCTCCCGACCTCGAGCCCGGGCCGAAGGACGAGAGTGCGCCGGCGTTCTTCGGGGCGCTCGACTACGTCGGGCAGATCCACCGGACGTACCTGGTCTGCGAGGCGGCCGACGCGCTGGTGCTCGTCGACCAGCACGCGGCGCACGAGCGGGTGGTGTACGGGAGGCTCAAGGCGGCGCACGCGCGGCGGCAGATCGCGCGCCAGCGGCTCCTGTTCCCGATCCCGATCGAGG
>DASZVW010000634.1:0-5287 GCA_035546895.1 Polyangia bacterium | reverse complement strand
GTGGATCGAGATCCAGCAGGGGCGATTCTGGTGCGACTATTTCGCCCGTCGGACGGGGCCGGAGACCGAGGCGATCATCCGCGAGACCGCCGAGATCGTCGAGCGCCACGGCACCGACCTGCAGCGCGCGGTGTACTACATCTGCGCGGCGCTCGACATCCTGGGCCGCGGGCGCTACCGGTACGCGGAGGACGCCGTCGCTTACACGCGGCGGGCGCTCGCGGTGACCGGCGCCGATCCGGCCTACGCGGCCGAGGCGGCCCTGGCCCGCTTCAACCTGGCGTTCGCGCTCTTGCTCGGCGATCGGGCCTGCTGCGACGAAGCGGTCGGCCTGCTGCGGCAGACGGTCTCCGACGCCGAGCGGATCGGAGACGCCACGATCCTCGCCCGGGCGCTCACCTACCTGGCCGTGGGCCAGCGGCGGCTCGGCGCCGTCGAGGAGACGGAGGCGGCCGCGCGCCGGGCCATGCACGCCGCCGAGGACGCCCAGCTCCCGCCCTACGTCGGCGCCAGCATCGCCTGCCTGGCCTGGGCGGAGTGGAGGAGGGCGCGCGCCGCGCAGGCCTATGTCCTGGCGCTCGAGGCCGAGCGCTGGTGGAAGAGCGGCGACCACGCGTTTCCGTTCCGCTGGCTGGCGAGCTTCCTCTTGCTCGACTCGATGGTCCGGCGCGAGGACTTCGACGGCGCGCCCGACGTGCTCGCCGATCTGCTCGATCCCAAGCAGCAGCTCCTCCCCGAAGCGCTGGACGCGGCCCTTCGGACCGCGTCCAGCATCTCTCTCTCCTCGTCGTACCAGGCGTTGTCGCAGAGCTTCCAGAGGTTGCTCGCGCTGGCCCAGGAGCAGGGCTATCTGTGAGCGTCGGGCCTCCGGCCGCCCGGCCGCTTCGGCTCGGCGCCCGCCGGTGCGGGCGACGGCTGGGGGTACATCTGCACCACCGCCTCCAGATCGCGCGGGGTGGGGACGTGGTGGTACAGCGGCGGCGCGTTTTCGTCGCCGCCGCGCAGGAGCCGCGCCCAGTAGAGATGGAACATGACCGAGGTGGTGTCGTCGATCGGATCCCCCTTGCGGTAGGTGCGGAAGTCGCAGAAGGGCGCGCCCGGGAGCGCCGGCCATTCGCGGGTGATCTCCTCGTCCACCTCCTCTTCGGTGACGTCCTGGAATTCGCCGGGTTTGTACCCCAGCGACTTTCGCAGGATCCGCAGCAGGTCTTTCATCGGTTTGAGATGGATTCGCCGGTAGATGTTCGGATTCTGCTGCTCGTGGGTCAGTCCCAGCGCGTGTCCGAACTCGTGAATGACCCAGTGCGGGAACTCCCGCGACTCGAAGTAGCGGTCGCTGCTGCCGTTGAAGTGCACGCGCTTGCCGAGATACATCGTCGGGGTCCGGTAGTCGATCCGCTGCGCGTAGCGACCGAGCTCGGAGCCCGGTAGGAAGTATCGCTTCGACGCCGGCACCTCCTCACCGCCGTCCTCGAGGACCGACCGTTGCTGCGCGATGGGCAACGGCGCCAGCGAGACCAGCACGTCGTAGTCGTCACCGCGACGCTCGCGAAAGGCGCTCCGTCCGGCCAGGCCCCTCGGGAACGAGATCCGGTTCTGGTGATCGAACGCCAGGTGGATGTTCGGATTGCCCGCCAGCCACCTCCGCCCCAGGCACTCCACGATGCGTGTCAAGTACCCGTAGGCGTCTTCGGCGCCCGCGAGGATCGCCTTTTCATTCTTATCGAGAGGGGTGAAGCGGACCTGCTTGAGCGGATGCTTGTCCGACCACTCCTGAAACGACACCTTGATGGTGGCCCCCTGCGGCCACTTGAAGTCCCAGGTTCCATAGACCCGCCCGTCGGTGAGGAGTCGCCCGTCGCGGCCCGTTACGGCGAGGTTGCATTTCGTGCAGAGCATCGAGTTACTCCCGCATGAGGCTGGTGACGTTGACCATCGGGATGACCCGGTTGTCCCTCTGAAAACACCGGATGCTGCCGGCGATGAAGCCGCTCCGGAGTTGGTACCAGATCTCCCCCTCCAGCCCGAGGTTCTCGAGCTCGGCGATCGACGGGGCGGAGCCCGGCTCTTTGTGAACGAGGTACACCTTGCCGCACGGACCGGCGATGAGGATCTCGAACCGGTCCTCCTTGTCGGCGGGCGGCAACGGCGCATTGTACGGATCCGGCAATTCGTTCCCGGCCGGCGGCTCGTTGTTGAGGCGAGCCGTCGTCCAGGGGTTGCGGATCTGGACGTTGTGCTGGTTGATCAGCACGCAGGTCCCGTTCTGGGCGGCGGGCTCCGGCCGCGTCGGCGCCACGGCGAACGCGGGTCCGAAGATCCCCGGATCCGGGTCGAGCACGGCCCTGGCCTTGCGTCCGCCGGGCTTGTCGCGCGTGAAGTTCTCGGGCGGCTCGTCGTATCGGCCCGTCTTCCTGTCGACGGGGAACCGCTCCACGCCCCCCGCCTCGGGGACGAGGACGACGTCGTGAATGTCATCCGGCAGTGGCTTTGATGTCTTGGGCGAATCGGGCTTCATGACACCTCCTCTTGATTCGAGCTTCCAGCATCGGCGATCAGGGCACCACCAGCGGGCAGCGATATCACGCGAATTCCCGGACGGTCCATTGCAGCGGGTTACAGCGACGACGCGCGCGGCCGCGCCCCCGCGCTTGCTGCTCTGCGCCGGCTCGCGCCCGGCGCCGGCTGGACAGCGCGGACGGCCGCGCGTAAAAACGCAGTGCGGTGGCCGTCTTACGTGACAAGCGGGGTGGGCGCGTCTGGTTGCCGGAGCCCGACTCGATCGTCGGCCGCTCGCCGCGAGCGACGCTGCACCTCGATGAGGCCTACGTGAGCCTGCAGCAGGCCTCGCTGCGTTGGACCGGCGAGCTGTGGGAGCTGCGCGATCTCGGTAGCCGCAACGGGACGTTCCTGGATGGTCAGATGCTGAAGCCCGGCGTCGCGTACCCTCTCCACGCGGGCAGCCAGCTCGGGTTCGGGGACGCCGAGCAGGTCTGGGTGCTGGAGGAGGATGGTCGCCCGAAGCCGACCGTCGTCCCGCGCGACGGCGGTTCGCCGATGACCGTGGAGGGGGATCTCCTGGGGATCCCGTCCGGTGACGATCCGCAGGCGACGATCTACCGCGGAGCGGACGGGCGCTGGATCTTGGAGCGGCCGGACAGGCCGGTCATGACGCTCGACAACGGCGATGAGTTCCGGGTCGGGGATCGAGAGTGGCGGTTCTTCTGCCCGGACGTCGTCTCCAGCACCACGACCGCGCATCAAGCCGGATCGACGTACGCCCTGCAGCTGGAGTTCGCCGTCTCGCGCGACGAGGAGCATGTCGAGCTGGCGGTCCGGCTCGGCGACAAGCGGTTCGATCTGGGAAGCCGCGGTCACAATTACCTCCTGCTCACGCTGGCCCGCTACCGCTTGAAGGACGGACGGGACGGCCATCCGGCGACCTCCTGTGGCTGGGTCTACCAGGACGATCTCGCCGAGGAGCTCGAGGTCAGCCCCGCGCAGATGAACGTCGACATCTTTCGCATTCGCAAGCAATTCGCGGCGCTGGGGCTCGACGACGCCACGAACGTCATCGAGCGCCGTCCGCGTGCCAAGCAGCTCCGCATCGGCGTCGCCGGCTTGGAGGTCCGCGTCCTCTGACCGATCGGGCGGCGGCGGCTCAGCGCCGCAGCAGGGCGAGCCCGAGCCGCGGCCCGAGTTGCTGCCGGTACGCCAGCTGGATGATCAGCTCGGCCAGCGGCTCGAGGTAGCGCGCGTTCTCGAGCGGACCGGCGTCGACCGGGTCGAGGCCCAGCTCCCGGATCAGCCCCGCGACCCGCGTCTTGGCATCGGCGTCATCACCGCAATAGAAGGCGGCGGCCTCGGTCGACCCGTACCGGGGCTCCGGCAAGGCGGGGCCGAAGTTCGTGTTGAAGACCTTCACCACCTTGGCCTTCGGAACCCAGGACGCGATCTGTTCGCCGGCCGAGGTCGAGTGGCCGACCGTCAGCCCCATGAAGTCCGGGGTCAACGGGTTGGTACAGTCCATCACGATCTTGCCGTCCAGCGGCCCGGCGGCCGCGATCGCCTCCTTGGCGGCGGCGAAGTGGACCGCCAGCAGGACCGCCTCGCCGTGCTCGGCCGCGTCCCGAATGCGCCCGCCCCGGACGCCGGCGCCCAGCTCGCGCGCAGCCGCCACCCCTTTGGCCGCCTCGCGGGAGCCGAGTAACACCTCGTGTTTGGCCTGGGAAAACAGCCGCGCCAAGGTCTTCCCCATCGTGCCGGTCCCGATGACGCCAATGCGCATGCGCCCTTGCTAACCTGGATCCCGGCATCGATCAAGTGCGCCCCGGCCGACCGTAGAGAGCACCGAAAATGTCCGGGGCATAAGCAGTCGTAGATGTCCGGTCGCACCGGCCAACGAGGTGGCCAACCATCTCGGAGACCGCTCCCGCGGGCGATTTCACGCAGCTGTAATTCGCCGCAACGGGGTGCAATCGCCCGGGTGGCGTTCCGAGTCCTAGAACTCGGACCATGAGCCAAGACGCGGATGGTCGGGCGGTTCGGGATTTCACCTCCGTCCTGCGCGCGCACGGCGAAGCCTTGTTCGCGCACGCGCTCTATCTGACCAAGACGCGCGCCGACGCCTGCGACCTGTTCCAGGACACGGCGGAGCGCGCAATTCGCTCGCTCACGCTGCGCGTGCCGGACGAAAAGGTCAGGTGCTGGCTCTTCAAGATCATGAAGAACGTCTTCGTCGACCGTTACCGGAGGGCCAAGACGGACCGCAAGCACGCGCCCATGATCGAGATCCTGCAGCCGTTGAAGAGCAGTGAGATCGAGCGCGAACCGGAGCCGCTCTGGTGCTCGTTCGACGCGCGGGCGATCCGTCTTTGCGCGCGCGATCTCCCCCCCTGCATGCGCACCGTCTTCGAGCTGCACATCGACGGGTGCAAGTATGCGGAGATATCGGCGCGGCTCGGGATACCGGTCCAGACGGTGGGGACGGCGCTGTTTCGGGCCCGGCGTCGGATCCGGACGCTGCTGCTCGCGCTGCCGGCGGACGAGGGGTTCGACGTCGAGGTCACCCGGGTCCGCGAACGGTCCGTGGCCGCCGAGCAGAAGGACCGCGCGCCGCGCTTTCGACGGCGCGGCGCGGCCGTCGCCTCGATGGGCGCCCACCCCTAGCAGCCCGTGGTGGAAGTCGGTTTTCTCACGCCGCGATCAGCTCCGGCGTGAGCCAGCCTGAGTTGGCGTCCGTGCGCGGGTCGGGGTGGGGGGCGGGGCTCGGGACTGTCAGGAAAGC
>DASZVW010000633.1:0-3852 GCA_035546895.1 Polyangia bacterium | reverse complement strand
TGACGAAGGTGGCCGGCTTCCAGGCGGGGGCGGGCGTGCCGGCGCGCGCGGCCGGTGCCGTGCCCGCGTCGGCCGCCGAGCCCGCCCGCGGATGGAGGCCGACGGCGAGCGCCACCACCACCGCGACGCCCAGCCAGCCTCGCTTCACGCGACCTTCGTGCTCCCCGACGGCGTGGGAAAGTCGCCGGGGCGCGGGAGCCGGTTCAGCAGCGGGGCGATCTTGCTCTGCACCGACTGGATGAAGTTGAACCGCCGCGGCGAGCGCGCCGCCAGGGTCGCGGGCGCCTGCACGAACGCCATCACCGACTCGGCGAAGTCCTCGCCCGGGCCCTCCAGGCTGTAGGCGGAGATCGGGCGCTCGATGAACAGCGTCGAGTCCCAGTTCCCCGGCTGGATCAGGACCGGGTAGTGCTGGATCCCCTCCAGCCGCTCGTCGGGCGGCTTCTGCCCGGCGGCGATGGCCTGCTGCACGATCGGCAACCCGATGTCGTAGAGGTGGCCCTGGAACCAGCCGACCGTCGCCTCCCAGCGGCTGAAGACGGTCGGGTCGACCTGGGCGTGGAACATCTCGGCGATGCCGTGCCCGAGCTCGTGGCTCACGGTCCGCTCGATGTTCTGGGCGGTGGTCGGGTTGTCGCTGCCGCCGCCCGGCAGCGGCAGGCGGAAGGGGCCCTTCCGGGCGGCCTCGGTGTAGATGACCAGCTCGCCGGCGCCGAACGAGGCGCCGGTGTCGAAGTCGGGCGTCACCACGCCCGTGGTGCGGTCCTTCTGGTAGCGGTGTCCGAACAGGATCAGCCGCTTCACGTTGGGCAGCCCGCCGAAGTTGTCGGAGAAGTCGCGGATGGCGTCGGCGAGCGTGCCGTAGAAGTCCGAGGTCGGGCCGGGGTCGCCGCTGGTCCAGCCCGCCGGCGGGATCCCCGGGCCTTCGCGGTCGTCCTGCTCCTTGAACGTGCCGACGTGGACGTCGGTGACGCCGAAGGTGGCGTTCATGAAGTCGACGAGCTCGCTCAAGCTCCCGGGGCGGGCCAGCACCAGGCTCGTCGGACTGGGCGCGGGGCCGGTGAGCGGATCGGTGGGAGACTGCGGCTGCGGGCCCGGCGGCATCGCCGCCTGCAGGCCGCCGAGGCCGCCGCGGCGTTGCTGGGCGACGTGGGCCAGCTCGTGCCCGAGCAGCGCGGCCCCGCGGAGGTCGGCGCGCAGCTGGCCGGCGCCGAAACGGACGGTGTCGCCGCCGGTGAGGGCCAGCGCCCCGTGGCCGGCCACCTCGCGCTCGGCCGCGGCGTCGGCCCGCAACGTCACCGGCGCGAGATCGACGCCGAGCTCGCCCTCGGCGACCCGCCGCAGCGCCGGCGAGAGCGGGCCCGAGCGCAGATCGCCCCGGCCGGCCAGCTTCCCCGCCAGCCGGGCGCCCGCCGCGTCCGCCTGCTGCTCGAGCGCCCGCCAGCCGGTGGTGCGCAGCAAGGACGGCGGGGCCGGAGCCGCCGTCGTCCCGGCCGTCGTCGTCGTCTTCGTTACCGGCGCCGCCGGCCGTCTCAACAGTGGTGCGAAGCTGGACATCCCCGTCTCCTCCCCGGACCGGCCGCCATTCTACCCCGTTCCCGGCGCGGCGGGTCCGCTTCAGCCGGCGGGCGTCAGGTAGAGCGCGGCCAGCGGCGGCAGCGTCAGGCGGAGCGAGACCGGACGCGCGTGATGGGCGTGCTCCTCCGCCATGACGGTGCCCAGGTTTCCCATCCCGCTGCCGCCGAACGTCCCGGCGTCGGTGTTCAGGATCTCGCGCCAGAGGCCGCCGCGCGGGACGCCGACGCGGTAGTCGTGGCGCGGGACCGGCGTGCAGTTGAGGACCACCAGCACGATCTCCTCCGGCCGGGCGGGGTCCCCCTTGCGCAGGAAGGTGTAGACGCTGTTGTCGTCGTCGTTGGCGTCGATCCACTCGAACCCGGCCAGGCCGGCGTCGTGGACGTGCAGCGCCGGCACCTCCTTGTAGAGGCGGTTCAGCTCCATGATCAGCGACATGAGCTGGACGTGGAACGCCGACTCGCCGAGCAGGTGCCAGTCGACGCTGCGGTCGTGCGCCCACTCGTCGTACTGGCCGATCTCGCCCCCCTGGAACAGCAGCTTCTTCCCCGGCTGCGCCCACATCGAGGCGTAGAGCAGGCGCAGGTTGGCGAACCGCTGCCAGAGGTCGCCGTGCATCTTCTGCAGCAGCGACCGCTTGCCGTGCACCACCTCGTCGTGCGACAGCGGCAGCACGTAGTTCTCGCTCCAGAAGTACATGCTCCGGAAGGTGAGCTGGTGGTGGTGGTAGCGGCGGCCGATCGGATCGCCGGCGAAGTAGGCCAGCGCGTCGTGCATCCACCCCATGTCCCACTTGAGCCCGAACCCGAGGCCGCCGGTGTAGACCGGGCGCGAGACGCCCGGCCAGGAGGTCGACTCCTCGGCGATGGTCTGGATGTCGGGGTGCTCGCGGTAGGCGGTGGTGTTGACCGCGCGGATGAGATCGATGGCCTCCAGGTTCTCGTTGCCGCCGTACTGGTTGGGGATCCACGCGCCGCCGCGCCGCCCGTAGTCGAGGTAGAGCATCGAGGCGACGGCGTCGACCCGCAGCCCGTCGAGGTGGTAGCGGTCGAGCCAGAAGTTGGCGTTCGAGATGAGGAAGCTCTTCACCTCGTTGCGGCCGTAGTTGAAGATCGCGCTCCCCCACTCGGCGTGCATCCCCTTGCGCGGGTCGGCGTGCTCGTAGAGGTGGGTGCCGTCGAAGTAGACGAGGCCGTGCTCGTCGGTGGGGAAGTGCGCCGGCGTCCAGTCGAGGATGACGCCGATCCCCTCCTGATGAAGGTGATCGACCAGGTACATGAAGTCCTGCGGCGTCCCGTAGCGCGCGGTCGGCGCGAAGAAGCCGGTCACCTGGTAGCCCCACGACGGGTAGAACGGGTGCTCGGCGATCGGCAGGAGCTCGACGTGGGTGAAGCCGCAGCGGCGGACGTGCGCCGCCAGCTTGGGGGCCAGCTCGCGGTAGGAGAGCCAGCGGTTCTGCTCCTCGGGGACCCGCATCCAGGACCCGAGGTGCACCTCGTAGATGGCGGCCGGCGCCTCGAGCGCGTTGCGCGCCCGCCGCTCGCCCATCCAGACCCGGTCGCCCCAGGCGTAGTCGAGGTCCCAGACGATCGACGCCGTCGCCGGCGGCAGCTCGCAGCGGAACCCGTAGGGGTCGGCCTTGTCGACGCGGTAGCCGCCGTGCTGCGAGTCGATCCGGTACTTGTAGTGGGCGCCCTTGGCGAGGCCGGGGACGAATCCCTCCCAGATCCCGGAGCCGCCGCGCAGCGCCAGCGGCACCGGCGCCGCGCCCCACCCCTCGAAGTCGCCGATGACGGCCACCCGCGCCGCGTTGGGGGCCCAGACGGCGAACGACACCCCGGCGCGGCCGCCGCGCGTCGTCGGGTGGGCCCCCAGGTGCTCGTAGATCCGGGCGTGCGTCCCCTCGGCGAACAGGTGGAGATCGACGTCGCCGAGCTCGCTCATGATCGACGATGGTAACCGCGATTCCGCGCGCCGTCGCGGCCGGCCCGCTTTGACTCGGACCGCGCGCTGGCCTTACTGTTTGCTCCCTATGGATCGCACGATGAGAAGGGGGGGGACGGTCCTGGGCGCCGTTCTCGTCATGCTGCTGGCCCTGGCGGGCGCCGCGCACGCCGACCACGCCACCGAGATGAAGGCGCGCGAGGACTTCGCCGCCGGCCGCTACGACGAGGCGCTGGAGCTGTTCGCCAAGCTCTACGCCGAGACGCTGAACCCGATCTACCTGCGCAACATCGGGCGCTGCCACCAGAAGCTCAAACAGCCGGACAAGGCGAT
>DASZVW010000632.1:0-2455 GCA_035546895.1 Polyangia bacterium | reverse complement strand
CGCCGCCGTGCAGGTCCTTGCAGAGGAACGGCGCCACGCCGGCGACCGAGCTGTCGACGTTGCACCAGGCGCCGCCGCCCGAGGAGACCACCTCGGTGTAGAAGCTGCCGCTGGTCGGCCGGGTGAGCGTGAAGATGACATTGAAGTCGGCGTACCAGCGATCGAGATAAGCCTGCACCTGCTGCTGGCAGTCGAGCAGCGAGGTGCCGAACGAGCACTCGAACTTGGGCGCCTGGCCGCTGCAGGCGTTGTAGTCGGTGGCCGGCAGCGGCGTCTTGCCGTCGGCGTACACGAGGTAGATGACCTTGGGCGCCGGGGCGCTCCCCGCGGTGCTCGCCGCCACCGGCGCGGTCTCGGCGGCGATGCCGACGGGCGCCGGAGCGGCCACCAGGTCACCGTTGAGCGCGGAGGCGGGATGCGGCGCCCCCGGCGCGATCGCCACCTCCGTCTCCTCGCCGCACCCGGCCGCCGCCACAGCGAGGGCCAGCGCCAGCGCCGACGCCCCGAACACTCTCGAGCTTGCACCGATGACGAACAACGCACACGCCTCCGCGGCCCGCGCCGCGGGTCGATGCGCGCCGTTCGCACCACGCTAGCGGCGCACGCCGACCTGTGGCAGGGTCTGCAGGTCTGGACATCGGCCGTTTTCGCCCGGTGCTTTATAGTGTCGCCTACGATTTTTTTCGCCTGAGATAAACCCACATGGTCGCCGCCGAAACCTTCGTCAGTGAGCTCGACGCGAAGAACCAGCCCTCGATCCAGCGGGTGATCGCCGCGCTGCACGAGGGGCTCGGGAAAGAGGGGGTCGAGGTGGCGGACGCGCTGCGGATGGCGCTCAAGGCGGCGATCGAGCTGGCCGAGGTGGCCGCGCTGTGGGTCACCGACTGCGACGACCTGGAGATGAAGCTCTCGCTCGCGGAGCAGTGCGGCGACGGCGCGCGCCAGTGCCGCCGGCTGTCGGCGCGCCTCGTCGCGCTGGGCGTCCCCGACTACGACCCGCGCAACGGCGGCTACTCGAAGCTGTTCGCCTTCCTGCGCTCGCTGCAGACGCCCGAAGAGCGGTCGTCGGCCGGCTACGTGACCGGCAAGGCGCTCTCGATGGCGCGGCTCGGCGCGCTGGCGGCGTTCAGCGCCGACAAGGGGGACGCCGAGAGCGCGCGCCTCCTCGGCACCGAGATCGCCGGCGAGGAGCGGCGCTACTACGAGGAGGGGACGCGGCTCCTGGTGGCGGCCACGGCCAGCGAGGAGAGCCAGGCGCGCGCCCGCCGCGCCGCCTACCGCACCCTGGAGCTGGCCGGCGAGACGGTCGAGCCGCTCGCGCTGCGCAAGTCGCTGGGCAAGCGCCGGTAGCCCGGACCGCAAAGCGTCCCGGCCCGCGCGCAAAACGTTATAGTCGAGACGTATGTCGACAGGGGCCGCGCCAGCCGGGCCGACGGCGTTCGGCCGCTACACGCTGCTCGAGCGGCTGGCCGTGGGCGGCATGGCCGAGGTCTTCCGCGCCAAGATCACCTCCTCGCACGGCTTCGAGAAGATCCTGGTGGTCAAGCGGATCCTCCCGCACCTGGCGGCCGATCCCGGCTTCGTGGCGATGTTCATCGACGAGGCCAAGCTGACCGCGCAGCTGACCCACCCGAAGATCGTCCAGATCCTCGACTTCGGCGAGGTGAACGGCCAGTACTTCACCGCGCTCGAGTACATCGACGGCTTCGACGCGCTGGGCCTGCTGCGCATCGCCGCCCAGAAGCGCGTGCGCGTGCCGCCGCAGCTGGCGACCTTCATCGTCGAGGAGGTGCTGGAGGCGCTCGACTACGCCCACAACGCGCGCGACATGGAAGGGCGGCCGATGCAGATCGTCCACCGCGACATCTCGCCGTCGAACATCTTCATCTCCAAGCGCGGCGACGTGAAGCTGGGCGACTTCGGGATCGCCCACGCCAAACGGCGCGAGTCGAAGACGCAGGCGGGGACGCTCAAGGGGAAGTACGGCTACATGTCCCCCGAGCAGGTGGTGGGCCGCCCGATCGACGCCCGCAGCGACCTCTTCGCGGTCGGCGTCGTGCTGGCCGAGCTCCTGACCGGCCGCCGGCTCTTCTCGGCGCCGGCCGATCTCGACGTGCTGCTCAAGGTCCGCGACGTCCACCTCGACCGGCTCGACAAGTACGGCGCCGACATCCCGCCGGCGCTCGATCGGATCCTGCGGCGCGCGCTCAAGAAGGACCCGGGCGAGCGCCCGCAGAGCGCCGACGAGCTGCACGCGGAGCTGGGCGACTACCTGTTCTCGGCCGGCCGGCGGGTGGGGCCGATCGACCTGCGCGCCTTCGCCGGCACGCTGCTCGACGCCGATCCGGAGACCGCCGCCCGGCTGCTCCAGGACGCCCGCCGCGGGGAGAAGCCGCGTCCGCCCGGACCCGAGCGCGCCGGCGCCCCCGCCCCGCTCGCCGCCGCACCGGCGGCC
>DASZVW010000631.1:0-2104 GCA_035546895.1 Polyangia bacterium | reverse complement strand
AACATCCCCGACACCGTCGGCTACGCCATCCCCGACGAGTACGGCGCGCTCATCGGCCAGGTGGCCCAGGCGCTGGGGACGTCGGCCATCGTGAGCGTCCACTGCCACAACGACCTCGGGCTGGCGGTGGCCAACTCGCTGGCCGCGGTGCGCGCCGGCGCGCGCCAGGTCGAGTGCACCATCAACGGGATCGGCGAGCGGGCCGGCAACTGCTCGCTCGAGGAGATCGTGATGGTCCTCAAGACCCGCGCCGCCACGCTGCCCTTCGCCACCGGGATCCGGAGCGAGCAGCTCTACCCGGCGAGCCAGCTCCTGACCGAGATCATCGGCGTCGGCGTGCAGCCGAACAAGGCGATCGTGGGGGCCAACGCCTTCGCGCACGAGGCCGGCATCCACCAGGACGGCTTCCTCAAGGAGCGGACCACCTACGAGATCATCGAGCCCAGGAGCGTCGGCGTGCCGGAGAGCCGGCTGGTGCTCGGCAAGCACAGCGGCCGCCACGCGCTCAACGTGCGCTGCAAGGATCTCGGCCTGGCGCTCGACAAGCCCCAGCTCGACGAGGTCTACGCCCGCTTCACCGCGCTCGCCGACCGCCAGAAGGGGATCACCGACGACGAGATCCGGCGCCTGGCCGCGGCGGTCGTCCAGGACATGGCAAGAAAAATTGCGTAATTTTGATTACTTAAACAAAATAAGAAAAAGTTTGTAACTGCGCTAAAGTACTAAGTCCAGGCCACCGATGCTTGAGTCATGGTGGCGAATCGTGTGGCCCGGATCTTTGGGTTACTCTGCCTCGCGACCGGCGCGCTCGCGTGCGCCCAAGCGGATGACGGCGGGGGGGCCGAGGCGGCGCCCGCGGTGGGCATCGCCGCGGTCACCGACAACGGGCTCATCGGCAACGGCCTGGTGGCGAACGGCCTGGTCGCCAACGGGCTCATCGCCAACGGCCTGGTGGCGAACGGCCTGGTCGCCAACGGCCTGACGGCCAACGGGCTCATCGCCAACGGGCTCATCGCCAACGGCGCCAACGCCGGCGTCCTCACCGATCCGACGACGCTGCAGTTCCTCAAGTACGTGGTCTCCTGCGCGCTCGACGACAACCAGAGCCTGTCGTTCACCGTGGGGACCACCCACTATACCCTCCCCGGGGACATGGGCCTGGCGCCGCAGTGGGGGATGCCCAACGGCTCCTGCGACGGGTCGTGCCAGCGCTGGGTCTCGGCCTGCGTGCTCGCCCGCGTCGACGCCGCTGGGATCGACCGCGAGATCTCGATCCGGGGGGCCAACCTGGCGTTGCTGCCGACCTGGAGCGAGCTCGCCACCTACACGCAGCGCGAGGCGACCTACTTCGGGAACCTGTTCATCACCGGCCAGCCGCGTTATCTGTGCCTGTCGCCCGGGCAGAGCCAGGACCAGCGGGTGTGCGGCGATTCGCTGGCCGGCTGCCCGATGACGGTGGTGGGCTCCTGCGCCAAGGACTGCCTGTTCCAGGGGCTGTTCGGCGACTTCGACATCTGCAGCGACGCCGGGAAGATCGGCGCCGGCCACACCTACCTCGAAAGCATCACGGTCTATCTGCCGAAGCAGACGATGTGATCGAGCGCGTCGTCGCCGGCCGGTTCGAGCTCCTCGCGGAGGCGGGCGCGGGGGGGATGGGCGCGGTCTACCGCGCGCGCGACCTGACGACCGGGGCGATGGTGGCGGTCAAGGTCCTGACGGGGCGCGAGGTCCGCGAGGCGCAGCGGTTCGACCAGGAGGCGGCCATCCTGGCCGTCCTCGTCCACCCGGCCATCGTCCGCTACGTCACCCACGGCGTGACCGATCACGGCGCCCGCTACATCGTCATGGAGTGGCTCGACGGCGAGGACCTGGCGGCCCGCCTCGACCGCGGCGCGCCCACGATGGCCGAGACCATCGCCGTCGCCCGCCGGACCGCGGAGGCGCTCGCCTACGCGCACGCCCAGGGGGTCGTCCACCGCGACATCAAGCCCGGCAACCTGTTCCTGCCGGGGGGCGCCATCGAGCGGCTCAAGGTGCTCGACTTCGGCATCGCGCGCCTCACCCGCGGCGCGCGCAAGCTGACCCGCACCGGCTCGGTGATCGG
>DASZVW010000630.1:0-3840 GCA_035546895.1 Polyangia bacterium | reverse complement strand
GCTTGCGAACTCGGCCGCGCTCTCGCCGCTCGCCTCCCACCGCGCTACCAACTCCGGCCACGCCTCGCGCTTCCGCCTCATCCCCTGACAACTACGCCAGGATCCCTCCGCCGTCAGCTACGCGACTCGCCGAACGGATACGCCGAGCTCGATTTTGAAAGTCACGATCATTTCCAATCACGACGCGTCAGCCATCTGACGGCGCGCGACGCGACCCGACGTCGTCACGGAAGGTGGCCGCGCCATTCGCGTTTTCGGCGCCGCACCGCGCGCGGAAATTCGGCGCAGGTTTCGGCGTTGTGAAGCGGCGGTGAACATTCGCGCGAGAGGTTGCGCGGCGGTGCTTTGCACCTCAACATTCCGCCCCGTCGAGCCGATGAGCGGGTCGACGCAGAAGGCTGAAAACTGAAGACGCACGACGGGCACAGAAAGGAAGAGCAGGAAGGCCATGAGGAACGTGGTGACGGGGCTGATGATGTTGGTGGGGGCACTGGTTCGAGAGAAGGGACACGGGTTCGACGACCTGGGGTGGCGGCGCGAGGTGCAGCAGGCGCGCGAAGCGCGAGAGGCCGACGCGGCGACCTCCGGGAACGCCGGCGACGGACGGACGGCGGTGGTCGCCGGGCCGCCGATCGGGACGCTCGGCCCCTCGCGGGGCGCGCTGATGAGCGTGGCCGGGACCGAGGAGGCCGAGGCGGCGCCGGGCGACTGGGACGTCGGCTGCGAGCGCGAGGCGGGCGATCGGCTGGTGTTCGATCGCCGCTCCGTCCGCGAGATGGGCGGCGTGACGCTGTTCCGCTGGGCGCCGACGGGCGGCGTCGTCCCGCGCACCGACGACGCGATCTACACGGCGGTCGCCGACTGTCACGGCAAGACCATCGAGGCCAGCTGGCCCGGCAAGCGGACCGAGACGCGCGCCGGGACCTGCGGCCGCCGCCTGCTCGACGCCGTGTGCGGCGCGCGCAGCGCGGCCCAGGGGCCGAAGCGCGCCCCCGAGCGCCGCGGCCACGCCCGCGGCGGCGCCCCCAACGCCAGCGCCACGCCCTGACCGGCGGACGCTAGTCTAGACGGGCCCAATCGCGTCGGACGAAGCCGGGCTTTGCCCGGCGGAGTCCATCGCGGGAGGGTTTGGGAACCCTCTCAGGGTTCCCATCTCGATGATGCGGTATTCTCCGCGCATGACGGATCTGGTGCTCACGCTGCTGGGGCCCGATCGCCCGGGGCTCGTCGAGCTGGTCGCGGGGGTGATCGCCGCGCACGGCGGGAGCTGGCTGGAGAGCCGGATGAGCCACCTCTGCGGCAAGTTCGCGGGGATCCTGCGCGCGGAGCTGCCGCCCGAGCGGGTAGCGGCGGCCACCGCGGCGCTGGCCGCGCTCGAGGGGCGCGGCCTCAAGGTGATCGTCGAGACGGCGGCCCGCGCGGCGGAGGCGCCGGCGGAGCGGCGCATGGATCTCGAGCTGGTGGGGCTCGATCGGCCGGGGATCGTCCGCGAGATCTCGCAGCTCCTGGCCGGCAACGGCGTCAACGTCGAGGAGCTGACCACCAACCGGGTGAGCGCGCCGATGTCCGCCGAGATGCTGTTCGAGGCGCGCGCGCACGTGCGGGTCGCGCCCGCCACCGACGTCGGCAAGCTGCGCGCCGAGCTGGAGCGGCTGGCCAGCGACCTGGTGGTGGAGGTCAAGCTGACGCCGGCCGAGCCGGACCGGCGCCGCCGCTAGGAGAGGTCGCGATGTCGTCGACCCGGCTCCTGGTCCTGGGCGCGGTGCGGATCTTCCAGCCCGTGCACGGCTACGACGTGCGGCGCGAGCTCCTGTCGTGGCGGGTCGACCAGTGGGCCAACGTGGCGCCGGGGTCGATCTACAACGCGCTCAAGTCGCTCACCAAGGAGAAGTACCTCAAGGTGGCCGGCACCGGGCAGATCGGCGGCCGCCCCGAACGGACGCAGTACAGCCTGACGGGCGAGGGGGAGAAGGAGTACCAGGCGCTGCTGCGGGCCACCTGGTGGAAGGTGGAGCCGCCGCTCGACGCCATGATGCCGGCGCTCTGCTTCATGCCCACCCTGGGCGTCGAGGAGCTGACCGCGGCGCTCCAGCACCGGATCACCACGCTCGAGGGGGCGCTCAAGCAGCTCGAGTTCTCGCGCAAGGAGATCGGCCCGCCGGAGACGCCCGAGCACGTCAAGGAGCTCTACGACCGCATGCACGCCATCCTCTCGGCCGAGATCCCCTGGGCGCGCACGCTCATCGGGCGGCTCGGGCGCGGGACCTACGAGGTGGGCAAGGGGGCCGCGGCGGCCAAGCCCGGGGCGGGGCACGGGCGGCGCCCAAAATCTTCTTGACCGCCGATAGTCAAATTTGAATAATCGCGGTGGATCAAATGGCGGGCGAGGCGAACGCATCGATGGTCGAGGCGCGGGGGCTGGCGCGGACGTTCCAGACGCGGGCGGGGGCCGTGCAGGCGGTGGCCGGGGTCGACTTCTCGATCGCCGCCGGCGAGGTGGTCGGCTTCCTGGGGCCCAACGGCGCCGGTAAGACCACCACCCAGCGGATGCTGTCGACGCTGCTGGCCCCCACGGCCGGCGAGGCGACGGTGGCCGGCTGCGATCTGCGCCGGGATCCGGTCGGCGTGCGGCGCCGGATCGGCTACGTCGCGCAGGGGGGGATGACCAACCCGCGCGCGCTGGTCGACGAGGAGCTGGTGCTGCAGGCGCAGCTCTACGGCCTCTCCACCGCCGAGGCCGAGCGGCGCGCCGGCGAGATGCGCGCGCGGCTCGAGCTCTCCGATCTGGGCCGGCGCGAGATAAAGACCCTCTCGGGTGGCCAGAGGCGCCGGCTCGACGTCGCGCTCGGCCTCATCCACGCGCCGCGGCTGGTGTTCCTCGACGAGCCGTCGACCGGGCTCGACCCGCAGAGCCGCGCCAACCTCTGGCGGCACATCCGCGGCCTGCGCGATGAGCTCGGGACCACGGTCTTCCTCACCACCCACTACCTCGACGAGGCGGACGCGCTCTGCGACCGGATCCTGATCATCGACCACGGCAAGATCGTCGCCGAGGGGACGCCCGACGCCCTCAAGCGCCGCATCTCCGGCGATCTGGTGGTCTTCGCCGTGGGGGGCGAGGCGGCCCGCGCGCGCGGGCTCCTGGCCGCGGCGCCCGGCGTGCGCGAGGCGACCGAGCACGCGGGGACGGTGCGGGTGACCGTCGAGCGCGGCGAGGAGGGGGCGCTGCCGCTCATGCGCGCGCTCGACGCCGCCCACATCCCGGTCGCCTCGATGCAGATCGCGCGCCCCACGCTGGACGACGTCTTCCTCACCCTGACCGGCCACTCGTTGCGCGACGACCCTGCGCCCGCGCCCCAGCCGCGGAGGGCCGCGTGACCACCTGGCGCGAGGCGCGGCTCATCTTCCGGCAGCAGCTCCGGCTCATGCTGCGCGAGCCGGTGTGGGCGGTGCTGGGGATCATCCAGCCGCTGCTCTACCTGGCGCTGTTCGGCCCGCTGCTCGAGCCGCTCACCCACGCGCCGGGGTTCCCGCCGGGGAGCTCCTGGTCGGTGTTCGTCCCCGGGCTGCTCATCCAGCTGGCGATGTTCGGGACGCTGTTCGTGGGGTTCGGCCTCATCGGCGAGGTCCGCTTCGGCGTCGTCGAGCGGATGCGGGTGACCCCCGCCAGCCGGCTGGCGCTGCTGGCCGGCCGGGTGATGCGCGACGTGCTGGTGCTGGTCTCGCAGGCGGTGCTGCTGGTGGCCATCGCCTCGGTGTTCGGGCTGCGCGCGCCCGCCGCCGGCCTGGCGCTGGTGCTGGCCATCGTCGCCCTGCTCGGCGTGGCGCTGTCGTCGTTCT
>DASZVW010000629.1:0-5891 GCA_035546895.1 Polyangia bacterium | reverse complement strand
CCCTCGACCACGTTGCTCTCGGCGACGGTGATGATCCGGCCGTTGGCCATCACCGGCGAGGCGAGCGCGCGCCCGGCCACCGTCAGGTCGCCCGCGTCGGCGCCGCCGCCGGCGTCGAGCAGGCTCACCGTCGCCGCCAGCGAGGAGGCGGCGGCCAGGAGCGGCGTCCCCGACGTCCCACCGTCGGTGGCGAAGGCGGCCGGCGTCGGGCAGACGAAGAACTTGGGGACCTCGTTGGGGTCCGAGAAGATCGCGCGCGCGAGCGGCGCCTGCCAGGCCAGCGCGCCCGACGCCGCGTCGAGCGCCACCACCATCTCGCGCGAGAGGATCTGGTCTGGGACCCCGTCGCCGTCGACGTCGATCATGTCGTCGAGCCGGGTCTGCAGGATCACGTTCGGGCCCACGGCGACCAGCGACGACACCGCGCGGTGGCGGTCGAGCCGCGTGCCGGCGACGTCGGGCGCGGGCGCCGGCAACGCCACCGGCCAGCCGGCCACCGGCGCGCCGGTCGCCGCGTCGACGGCCTGGACCCGATCGCTGTCGTCGCCGCCGGCCAGATAGACGCGCCCGCCGGTGATGAGCGGCGAGGCGAGGTGGACGACGCCGTCGCCCTGGTAGCTCCAGCGCGCGGCGCCGGTGGCGGCGTCGAAGGCGAACAGCTTGCCGCCGTTGCTCCCCACCACCACCAGCCCCCCGCCCACGGCGGGCGAGCTGTTCCCCGGCTGGTCGATCACCGCCGGGCTCCGCCAGACCACCGCGCCCGTCGCCCCGTCGAGCCGGACGACCGCGTGCTGGGGGAACCCGGCCGCCAGCACGACGTCGCCCCCCAGCGGCGCTGGCGAGGAGATCGTCATCCCGCCCAGATCGGCGGTCCACAGCGGCGCTCCCGTCGCGAGCGCATAAGCGCCGACCTTGTTCCCCAGCGTCGGCACGAACAGCCGCCCGCGCGCGATCGCCGGCGTCCCCTGCACCGGGGCGCCGGCCGGCGCGCTCCAGACCAGCCGGCCGCTGTCGGCGTGGAGGACGTTCACCGTCCCGTCGAGGTCGGCGCTGGCCACGTAGCCTTCGGCGACCACCGGGCTCGCCAGCGCGCGCGCGGCGGTCGCCGGCGTGAAGGTCCAGCGCCCGTCGGCGAACCGGGCCCCCGACCGCTCCGCCGACAGCCGGGTGCGCCCGGCGTCGAGCCCGGGCGTCGCCCAGTCGTCGGCCCGCGCCGTCGTCGCGGCGGTCGCCAGCGCGCCGGCCAAGGCGGCGGCGGTCCACCGAAGTCTCGGAGACGAAAGACGCGGGGACGAGAGGCGCAGGCTCATGACGAACCGGGCGTGGGATCGGAGATGAGGTCGATGTAGTAGAGGCGCCCGTCCTTGCTGCTGGCGCTGGAGGTGGTGACCATGTAGCGGTTGACGGTGGAATCGAAGCCGATCCCGGAGACCGACTCGGAGGAGCCGAAGTTGTACTCGCGGATGATCGAGACCGGCGTGGTGGCGTTCCCCGTGCTGCGGTCGAGGAAGTAGAGCTTGCCACCGGTCGAGCCGACGGCCAGCACGCCGTTGGCGTAGAGCGGCGCGGCCGTGATGGCGTCGCCCGAGCCGCCCGCGGGCGTGTAGGGATAGCCGCTGTTGAGCACGGCGCCCGTGCCGCCGGCCAGGACCAGGATGGTCCCCCCCTGCGTCCCGTACTGCACGGTGTCGGTCAGGTAGTCGTAGTAAGGCGAGCTCTTGATTGCGTTCGCGGTCGCGTGGCTCCAGAGGCCGCCGCTCTGCCCGAAGGTGGTCGCCGACGACGGATTGAAGGCCCACATCGTGCCGCCGTCGTCACCTGCGTAGACGCGCAGGCCGCCCACGGCGATCCGGCCGAGCACCGAGTGGCCCGCCGGCGAGCTGTTGGTGGCGCTGACGACGTTGCCCGCGGTGCTGATCTGCAGCACCGCCCCGGTCACCCCCATGAACGCGTAGGCGGTCGAGCCGATGGTGGCCATCGAGAGCCCGGTGTTGGTGACCGTCTGCGAGAGCGAGATCGGCGTCGAGGTGCTCTGGGTCGACTGGCCCAGGGTCCAGAAGTTCTTGCCCGAGGTGGTGCTCCCCCAGTAGAGGTTCGTGGCGTCCATCCCCAGCGGCGTGCTGATCGTGCAGCTGCAGTTGAACGGGTTGGTCGTCTTCCAGGGGGCGTTGATGTTGTCGAGCGCCAGCGAGCCCGCGGTGGGGTTGTCGATCAGCCGGTAGATCTTCCCGGCGCTGGTGGCGACGTAGACGTAGTGGGTGCCGGTGTTCTCGTCGGTGTTCCACTGCGGCGTCCCGGTGATCGTCTCGCCCGCCGTGGGGACCATCCAGGAGTAGAGCGCGGTGCCGAGCTCGTCGCGCACGTAGATGACGTCGTTCGTGCCGGAGGCGGCGTTGTGGAACGCCACGTAGGTCGAGTAGTAGGTGAAGAATTTCCAGTCGAAGGCGGCGGTGGGGAAGCCGATCACCGTCCCCGCCGTGTCGTCCTCCGCGGCCCGCACGAACTGCACCACGGCGCCGTTGGTGGCGGCGGTCGCGCTGTCGGCCACGCCGTTGCCGTCGCTGTCGTCGTCGGACTTGGCGGCGGCGACGCAGATCTTGTCGCTGCCGCCCCCGGTCCAGCCGCCCGAGCTCGACTGGCAGGTGGTCGACCCGAACACGGCGCGCGTCTCGCCGTCGCCGGTGCCGTTGCCGATCAGCTTGACCGCCACGGCCGGGAAGTTGGTGTCGCCGTTCTGCCCGAACGTGCACCCGGTCGAGGAGAGAAAGAGCGACTTGGCGTAGATCTCCAGGTACTGCGCGCCGCCGCTCGGCCCCTGCCGGAGGGTGACGTTGTCGAAGTGGGTGATGGTGGTGGCGGCGCCGGTGGGCGTCCCCGCCAGGTTGTCGATCTGCAGACCGTTGACGTCCGTGAAGCGCACGGTGAGCCCGGTGATGTTGAGGATCGGCGTCGAGCCGCTGAAGGTGCCGACCTCGAACGAATACGTCTCGCCGCTGTTGTCGCGCGAGATGATGGCCCCGGCGTTCGAGGCGTTGAAGGTCCCGTCGATGGCCACCGTCGAGTTCTTGCCGGGCTGGAACTGCCCGCCGCTGGTGTCCATGCTCAGCGTCCCCATCGGGTTGATGCTCAGGCCGCCGTCGCAGTTCATAGTCGCCGAGCCGATGTGCAGCGTCCCCGCGTTCACGATGCAGGGGATGGTGGTGACGCTGACGGTGACGGTCTGGTCGTTGGTGTCGTAGTTCCCCGAGTCGAGGATCAGTCCGAAGGCCCCCAGCGCGATCTTGAGCGGGACGTTGGTCTGGGTGACGGTGGCGACGCCGCCGGTGCCCGCGTAGCGCCCCTTGGCGAGCTGCGCGATCTGGGCGGCGGTCAGCGCCGTGTTGTAGACGCGCACGTCGTCGAGCGACCCCTTGAAGAGCTCGTGCGAGCCGTCGTAGCTCCCCAGCCGGGCGACGCTGACGGTCGCGCTCTGGTGGGCGGTGGTGGTGGTGGTGACCGCCACGCCGTCCAGGTAGAATTTGTTGTTGGTCCCGTCGTAGCTGTAGACGACGTTGTGCCAGGCCCCGGCGGCCGGGGTGGCCGCGGTGATGAGCGAGGTCCCCGCCCAGGTGAAGGCCGCCAGGGTGCCGCCGTTGAGGCCGATCTTGAGCCCATGGCTGCCGTCGCCGAGCGCCAGGAAGTCCTGCGTCCCGGTGGTCGACCCCAGGTTGAACCAGAGGCTGATCGTCTGCGCCGAGGTCGAGGACGGCAGGCCGCTCGCCCCCAGCGTCACCGAGCCGGCCGCGCCGTCGAGCTTGAGCGCCGCCTCGTCGTCGAAGGTGACGCCCGTGGGGGCGGCCGTCCAGGAGGCCCCCGAGCTGGAGAGCGTCCCGCTGTTGCTCCCCACGAAGTCCCGCGCCGCGGTCCACTGCCCCTCGTCGAGCTTCCAGTAGGAGACCAGGCCCGTCTCGCTGGGATCCTCGATCCGTAGCCCCCAGAAGTTCTTCTCCTGCAGCGCCAGGTTGCTGGTCCCGTCGAGGACCACCGTCCCCGTGCCGGCCTGCAGGCCGTTGCTGTTGGGGGTGGTGTCGTTGATGGCGCCGGCGATGATCGTGGCGCCGGGGCTGAGGCTGCTGGCCTGGTTGCTGATGTTCAGCGTCGCTCCCGGCATCCAGAGCCGATCGGCCGTCACGTACTTGCCGGTGGCGTTGACGGTCAGGTTGCCGAACGTCTGGCCGCCGGTGAGGAGCTTCCTGGTCCCGGTGGCGGTCAAGGTGATCGTCCCGCTGCCGTTGAACTGGCCGCCGTAGTTGAGCCAGTTCCCCCCCACCGTGACCGCGGCCGAGCCGGCCACCGCGCCGCTGGCGATCACCAGGTCGTTGCCGTTGTTGGTGGTGAACGCGTCGGAGAAGGTGTGGGTGACCGCGCTGGTCCAGGGGGCGTGCCCGAACGCCAGGTCGGCGATCTCGCGCGCGGTGAGCGCCCGGGTGTAGACGCGCACGTCGTCGAGCGAACCGTTGTAGAGGTTGGCGCCGGCCTTGGAACCCATGTAGACGGCCGTGACGGCGCCGCTGTCGTGGCTGGTGGTGCCGGTGGCCACCGACACCCCGTCGAGGTAGAGCGTGTCGCTGGAGCCGGTGGTGGTGTAGGCGACGTGGTGCCAGGCCCCGTCGGTGGGGGCGGTGGCGTGGACCAGGTCGGTGCCCGAGCTCTTCCAGACCCGGACCAGGCCGCTCCCCAGCCCCACCACGATGGCGCTGGTGCTGCCGGTCAGCGCCAGCATCGCCTGCGTGCTGGTCGAGGAGGCGAACTGCGCCCACAGGCTGATGGTCTGCGCCGCGGTGGCGGCCGGCATCGCGGTGGGCGTGGTGTCGCTGGCGTAGCTCGCGCCGCTGAAGGTCAGCGCGTCGGCGTCGGTGAAGGTGATGGTCGAGGGGACCGAGGTGGTGTAGGTCGGCGAGCCGGTAAGGGCGAGCGCGTTGCCGTAGCCGGAGACGTCGGTCGGCCCGCCCGAGCCGTCGTCGAGCGTCCAGTAGGCCGCCAGCCCGTCGTTGACGATCACCGTCGGCATGAGCGCGCCGCCGAAGCTGTGGCTCTTGGCGCTGGTGGCGTTGAAGAGCAGCGTGCCGCCGTTGTCGTCGAAGGTGTCGCCGGTCCCGTGGCTGAAGGCGCCGGCCACCTGCATGGTGCCGCTGGTGGCGGTGAAGGCGCCGCCGCTCAGCGAGACGTTGCCGGTGTCGACGATGGTCGCCGAGTTGCCGTCGAAGGCCCCGCTCATGACCGAGAGGCTGCCGACGGTCAGCGTGCCGCCCGCGTTGAAGCTGCCGCCCGAGACGGTGAGGCCGGTGTCGATCTGCACCGTGCTCGACGTGCTGGCGGTGAAGCTCCCACCCGAGATCGTGAACGCCCCGGTCACGTGCAAGGGGGTCGACGAGCTCTGGGTGATGGCGCCCGAGTACCCGGAGGTGACGGTGAAGGTCCCCACGGTGATGGTGGCGCCGGTGTTGAGGCTCATCGCCTTGGTGCCGGAGACGGAGACGGTGTCGCCGGTCCCCGGAACGCAGCCGCTCCAGTTGGTGCTGGTCCCCCAGCTGCTGTTCGTGGCGCCGGTCCAGGTGCAGGTCGCCGCGCGCGCGCTCGATCCGGCGGCGACGAACGCGCCGATCAGCGAACCGAGAAGCGAGATCCGAGCAGCTCTATGCACTGAACTCCGAGCGCTCCGCCCGGACCGCGATCGCTCGCCGGCCGGACACAGCGACACCCCCTTGTCGTTGTCCTCGACCGGCAGACTACAATGCTTGAGTCAAAAAGTACGGCCGGCGCGGGCCGCCGAGCGCCGTTTACCACGCCGAGCGGCAAGCCCGAGGAGGGCCAGGGCCAGCGCGAGGGACGAGCGCCATGACGCGTCCGCC
>DASZVW010000628.1:0-7368 GCA_035546895.1 Polyangia bacterium | reverse complement strand
CGCGCGTGTCGGTCTCGCAACGTTTGGCGGCGTGCGGGTGACGTGACTTGAATGTGCAACGACGCTGACGCGCGAAACGTGCGCGGACGTCGGCGGCGTGCCGCGCATCACGTTCGGCGTCGACGATCTCGAAACACACATGCGAGATCGACCGGATGATGCGCGCGCTACTCGGACCAGGTGGCGACCGCGCTACGCGAGGACCGCCGGTCCCACGACCACGCGCCGGTCGCCCGCCCAGAAGACGCGGTCGTCGGTCGAGACGGCGCGAAAGGCTCCTACCGGCCCGTTTGCCTCGGATGGCCGCATGCGGCGTAGGTAATGTAGGCGACCCTCTCTGCGTCGTTCGGGCAGTACCAGATTCTCCCCCGCCTGTGACCTCGTACTGCCACAGCCTCGGCGCGAGCGCCTTCGACAGGAGATCATCGCCCATCTTGGGCACCATCATCGCAAGCACATGGCGCCAGCTCGGTTCCGGACTGCGCCGTGGCCGCATGCCGAACAGCCGCCGCCTCTCTGCGCTCTCGACGTACCGTCGTTGCCGGGGACGCCAGGCGGGACCCAGGCGGCGTCGGCCGGGGCGGCGACGAAGCTGACACGGGCTGGCGTCGTCACGGTCTCATTCCTCGACGTCGGCGGACGCGGCTGCCGCTGGGGACGCCCAGGTCGCGAGGAATACTGCGTAACCGCGGGAGACGGGCGACGTAGCACCGGGTGAAGGGCGGCCGGAGAGCGGCCCACGACCAACCAACACCAACCGGGAGAACGACATGAGCATCAAGGGAGCGATGATTGCGGCTTCGGTCGCGGGGCTGTTCGCGACGGGCGTTTCGGGCGTCGCCTCGGCGAAGAAGGGCGAGGAGGTCATGTGCTCGGGCATCAACGCCTGCAAGGGGCAGTCGTCGTGCCACGGCGCGAACAACGCCTGCGCGGGCAAGAACGGCTGCAAGGGGCAGGGGAACATGAAGACCACCAAGGAGAACTGCCTGGCCAAGGGCGGGAAGGTCGTTCCGCCCGCGAAGTGACGGAGCGATCGCAGCGGCGCCGGGGTTCGACTCGCGGCGCCGCTGTTCTCGTCCACGACGTCGGAGACGACATGCCCAGCGAACCTCTGTTCCCGCCCCTCGGAAGGGGCCTCGGCCTGCGCCGCGAGCACCACCGGCACGTCGTCGAGAATCGGCCCGCCGTCGATTGGTTCGAGGTGATCTCGGAGAACTTCATGGTCGCCGGCGGGAATCCCCGGCGCGTCCTCGAGACCGTCCGGCGCGACTATCCGATCGTCCTGCACGGCGTCTCCTTGTCGATCGCCTCGACCGATCCGCTGGACGCCGCCTACCTCGACGCGCTCGACGCGCTGGCTCGGGCCGTGGAGCCGGTCTGGATCTCCGACCACCTCTGCTGGGGCACGGCCCACGGCATCAACGCGCACGATCTGCTGCCGGTCCCGTACACCGAGGAGGCGCTCGCGCACGTCGTGCGCCGGGTCGAGCGGGTACAACAGCGCCTCGGCCGCCGGATCCTGCTCGAAAACCCGTCGACCTACCTGGTCCTCAAAGGGGCCGAGATGGCCGAGCACGAGTTCCTCGCCGAGGTCGCGCGGCGCGCGGACTGCGGTATCTTGCTCGACGTCAACAACGTCTTCGTGAGCGCCCACAACCACGGCTTCGATCCGGACGCGTACATCGCGGGCATTCCACCCGAGCGGGTGGCTCAGATTCACCTCGCCGGCCACAGCGAGGCGGGCGCGCTCCTCATCGACACGCACGACGGCCACGTGCGGCGCGAGGTCTGGGAGCTCTACGCCAGGACCATCGCCCGGCTCGGCCCGCGCGCGACGATGATCGAGTGGGACACGCACGTTCCGGCGTTCGAGGAGCTGGAGAGGGAGCTGGCGCGCGTCGACCGGTGGTCGCGGGTGGGGCTCGCGCAGAGCGAGAAGGAGGGCCGGCATGCGGCCTGAAACCCGAAGGGCGCCGCCTTCGCAGGCGGAGGTCCAATCGGCGCTCATGGCGCTCATCACCGGCCCCGGCGCGCCCGCGCCCGACCTCGAGGCGCTCATCATCGGCGACGCGCGCGCCGGCGCCGACGAGCGGCTGGGCATCTACCGGTTCATGTACCGCGCCCGCGTCGCGGAGGCGCTGGAGTCCCAGTTCCCGCACCTGGCGACGCACATGGGGCGGGAGCGGTTCACCGAGCTGGCGGCGGCGTACATCGCCGACGAGCCGTCGACGCACGCTTCGCTTCGCTTCCTCGGCGAGCGCTTGCCCGGCTGGCTCGAGGCGAGGCGATCCGGGGCGCCGCTGCTCGGCGCGCTGGCGCGGTTGGAGTGGGCGCGCACCGATGTCTTCGATCAGGCCGACGAACCCGCGCTCCCGCTCGACGCGGCGCGGGCGTGGCCGCCGGAGAGCTTCGGCGAGCTGCCGCTGAAGCTGGTGAGCGCCCATCGCGTGGTGACCGTCCCCGCGGGGACCGGCGCGTTGTGGGACGCGACCCGAAGCGAGCCGGTGGTCGGTCCACTCGGCGAGCCGGCGGCGCCGGACCGGGCGTCGGGCGCGGTCGAGACGCTGCTCGTCTGGCGCCAGGAGACGATGGTCTATCACCGGACGGTCGAGCCCTTCGAGCGCGAGGCGCTGGAGCTCGCGGCCGCGGGGACCCGGTTCGGCCTCGTCTGCGACGCGCTCCTGACCCTCCTCGACGAGCCGGCGGCCCTGGCACGCGCCTCCGGCATGCTCACGACGTGGCTGGCCGACGGGCTCGTCAGGGCGCCGGTGGACGCAGGACCTTGGTGAGGAACGTGCGGGGCGGCGAGACGTAGCCGGCGCTCGCGTACAGCCGCACGGCGGGCGTGTTTTCGGGCCGCACCATCAGGTGCAGCGCCGCCGCGCCGCCCGCCCGAACGAGGTCCTCGAGGAGCGCCATCGCCCGGGCGCCGACGCCCCGACCACGCCAGGCCGGAGCCACGTAGAGCTCCGTCAGGAAGGCGTCACGGCCATTCCATTCGAGGTCGTAGCCCCAGGTGATGAGGCCGTACCCGATCGGCTCCGTTTCATTCTGGATGAAGGCGAGCGCGCCCAGCGCGGCGTCGTTGGTGAGCGTCACGGCCGCGGGCGCGACCGCCCCCTCGTTCCAGGCGATCCCCTCGCTCAGGTTGAAGGCCCGCATCATCGGCAACAGCCGCGGGACGTCCGCGGCCGTCGCGATCCGGAGGTGTACTGGAAACGGAGGCATGGCTACTGCTGAGGCTGCAGACGTGAACGGGCCAGGCCTCCGCCGCCGGTGCGGTGCGCGCGCAGCCGCGAGAGGAGGCGATCGAGGGAGAGGGGGCCGGCGCCGGCCAGGGCGAGCCAGATGAAGAGGACCAGGTAGCTCCACTCCTCGAACCCGACCAGCGCCGTCAGACCCGTGATGTCGCCGCGCTTGGCGGTGAGGATCGCCACCACCATGGTGAAGGCGAGCGGCAGCGAGGCGAAGCGCGTCGCCAGGCCGACGAGGACGAGGATGCCGCCGAAGAACTCGGTTCCGGCCGCCAGGCGCGCGTTGAATCCGGGGGCCGGGATGTGCAGGCTGGCGAAGAAGTCGGTCACGTCGCCGAGCGCGTGCAGCTTGCCCCACCCGGTGCCGATGAACACCAGGCCGACGGTGAGGCGGGCCAGGGTGGGGCCGAGGAAGGCGATCTTGTCGGCGGCGGTCCGAGCGCGGGCGAGCGAGGATTCGAGGAGGGTCAGCATGCGGTCTCTACGCCGCCCGGAGCGAGCGGTTACGCCCCCAGGCGCCCAGGATCCTCGATCAGGTGTGGAGCCGATGTCGCCGCAATAGGCCCTCGATCGGGGAGCCATCGCGTATTCTCCGACGGTGGAACGCGAAGACCGTGCGTCGACACGGCACCCTGGCCGGTCGTCTCCCGTCGCGGCGGTGGCGGCGTTCTTTCGGCGCTCGCGCGACGGGCGGAGGAGCGGGATCCTCGGCGGGCTTCAGCTCGGATCGGCGCTCGGGGTGGTCACGCCGCCGCTCGACCTGCGCTTGCTGGGCAGGACCCTGCTGCACACGGTGCTGGTCGGGCTCGCCGCGGGGTTGATCGGCGCGGCCTTCTTCGCGGGCCTCGAGTTCACGCAGGGCACCCTGTTGGGGCGCCTCGGGGGCTACCTCCCCTTGCGGGCCCACGGCGAGCGGTTGGTCAACGAGGGGGCCACCCACCAGCTCCGCCCGTTCGTCGTCATGTTGCTCCCGCCGCTGGGCGCGCTGCTGGCCGGCCTGCTCTGCCAGCTCGCGCCCGAGACGCGCGGGGGCGGCGGCGACGCGACCATCCACGCGTTCCATCATAACGGCGGGGTGGTGCGCCGGCGGGTCATCTGGATCAAGACGCTGGCCTCGATCCTCACGCTGGGGAGCGGAGGGTCCGGTGGACGCGAGGGGCCGACGATGCAGATCGGCGGCGCGCTCGGGTCGACGGTCGGCCTCGGCCTCCGGGTCAGCGCCCGCGAGCGCCGGGTCCTCATGCTGGCCGGCGTGGCCGCCGGGATGGCCGCCGTGTTTCGCACGCCGCTGGGGGCGGCGCTCCTGGCGGCGGAGGTCATCTACCGCGACGACTTCGAGGCGGAGGCCCTCATCCCGGCCATCCTCGCCAGCGTGATCGCCTACTCGGTCGTCATCTCGATCTACGGGCAGTCGACCCTCTTCGCGCGCGCGCCGCACTACGCGTTCGTCCCCAAGCACCTCCCCCTCTACGCCTTGCTCGCGCTCCTGATCGCCCTGGCCGCCTCCGCTTTCCTGGCGGCGCTGCGGGGCGTGCAGCGCGTGTCGGCCCGGTTGCCGCTGCCGCTCTGGGCGCGGCCGGCGGTCGGGGGCCTGGCGCTCAGCCTGTTCACGGTGCCGCTGATCCTGATCGTGGGCGGTCACTTCGGAACGCCCGGGCACGCGCTCGGGATCCTGGGGGGCGGGTACGGCGCGGCGCAGGTCGCCATCACCGGCGCCGACTGGCTGCCCGCGGGCTGGCGCGGGGCCGAGCTCCTGCTGTTCCTCGGCGCCGCCAAGCTGATCGCGACGTCCTTCACGATCGGCAGCGGCGGGAGCGCGGGCGACTTCGGGCCCTCGCTCGTCCTGGGCGGCCTCTTCGGCGGCGCCTTCGGGCGCGCGGCGGCCATCCTGCTCCACGATCCGAGCATCGATCCCGGCGCGTTCGCGCTGGTCGGGATGGGGACCTTCTACGGCGGCATCGCGCACGTCCCCGTGAGCTCGCTCATCATGGTGAGCGAGCTGGCCGGCAGCTACGACCTCCTGGTCCCGTTGATGCTCGCGGAGGGGATCGCCTTCGTGGCTCTCCGCAGGAAGTTCCTCTACCAGGCGCAGGTCCCGACGCACGCGGATTCCCCGGTTCACCGCCCCGGGATCGCCCTCGGCGCGCTGGGCTCGATCCAGGTCCGGGACGTCATGGTCAGCGCCGCCGACTACGCGACGTTCAACCTCGGCACCACCATGGCCGAGATGGCCAGGACCCTGGCCGCCGCGACCTTCCAGCTCACCTTCCCCGTCCTCGATCGGGCTGGCCTCGTCCTCGGCGCCGTGAGCGCCGCCTCGATCGGCGCGCTGGCGCCCGAGTCCGGGATGCAGATGCTGGCCGTCGCCGCCGACGTCCTGCAGCCCGAAGCCAAGGTCGCCATCTCCGATCACCTCGGCACCGTGATGGAGCTGACCCAGAGCACCGGCCTGCGGCAGGTTCCGGTGGTGGGGGCCGACGGGCGGCTGGCGGGGTTCCTGGACGAGTCGGACGTCACGCGCGCCTACCTCGAGCTGCTCAAGAGCTCGGTCGAGAGATCGCACGGCGGCACCACCCGGGCCTGAGCGTTCGCGCCCTGGCGACTCGGGATTCCCCTACGCACCGACTCCCTAAGCCGTGATGCACCGACCAGGCGCGCGTCGCTTGCGCGCGGCAAGGCCGACGTCAGGTTGGTCGTCAGCGATCTACCGTTTTGCAGCAGAGAGGGGGCGCGGTGGCTGGACACGATATCGTCGTCATTGGCACATCGTCGGGAGGCGTCGAGGCGTTGCTCGCGCTGTTGCGGGACCTTCCCGAGGATCTCCAGGCGGCGGTGTTCATCGTCATGCATCGGAACACCTACACGGAAAGCAACAGCCTGGCCGAGGTGCTCGCGCGCTCGTCGAAGCTGCCCGTCGAGGGCGCGAAGGACGGCCTGCGGTTCGAGCCGGGGAGGGTGTATGTCGCGCACCCGGGGCGCCACCTGGTGCTCAAGGGCGATCGTATGCTGCTCACCCGCGGGCCGCGCGAGAATCGCAGCAGACCGGCCATCGACGCCCTGTTTCGTTCGGCGGCCCTGGCGTACGGCCCCCGGGTGGTCGGCGTGGTCCTGACGGGGAGGCTGGACGACGGCGCGTCCGGTCTCTTGGCCATCAAGGCACGCGGTGGAATAACGGTGGTGCAAGAGCCTGCCGAGGCCACCGCCCCGGAGATGCCGTGCGCGGCGATCCGGGCCAGGCGTCCCGACCTCGTGGCCCCGCTCGCCGCCATCCCCGAGGCGCTGGTGCGTTTCGTGGCACGGGCCGCGCCGAGTGAGAAGGATTTCCCCGCTCCGTCCAAAATGGCTGATGAGGTCAGATCCAGCGAAGGAAAGGTCCCCGGCATGGAAACAATGGAAATGGAAGGTAAGCACACCAATATCGTCTGCCCTGATTGCGGCGGGTGGATGGTGGAGCGGGCCGAGGACCATCTCCTCCTGTTTCGCTGTCACACCGGGCACGTGTACTCGCAACAAACGATGCTCGCCGGCCAGAGCTCGGAGCTGGAGAACCAGCTCTATCGTGCGCTGCGGGTCGTGCAAGAGCTGGCGTACTTGACCCAGCGGCTTCTCGAGCAGGCGCGCGCCGAAGGGCGCAGAGACGAGGTTGAAGCGCTGGAGCATCGACTGTCGCGCGCCGAAAGTGCCGACCGCGCCTTGCGCGTGTTGATCGAGGAGGCCGCGGCCTGATACGCGCCTCGTCGTTCACCCGATCGCTGGACCTGCGATCGGGGCTTCAAGAAGCTCGTCGAGCTCGGGGGAATCGGCGTCGAACGAAGACCAGCCGATGGCGCGCCCTTTCGGTGCCTCGTCGGTTCTGCGCCTGAGTGAATCGATGGAGGCGCCGGCCACGAGACGGGTCAGCAGATCGGGCAGGGCGGCGATCCGAAACACGAGGTCGACGTTGTCGTAGAGGAGCGCGTTGCGGGGCATCCAGGGGAATCGCGCCTCTCGCGGGTCATGAGCGAGCGAGACACCGCCGTGCTTCTTGACGCAGACGAGCCCGAGCGTGCCGTCACCCAAGGCGCCAGTCAGGAGGACGCCGATGGCATGAGGACGACGTGCCGAGGGCGTCGCA
>DASZVW010000627.1:0-6369 GCA_035546895.1 Polyangia bacterium | reverse complement strand
AGAGCGGGGCCAGGCGGTGCGCGGCGCGCTCGGCGGCCGGCAGCCCCCCGAGCCGCCGCCAGAGGACGGCGACCAGCCCGGCCAGGCCGGCCAGCGCGGCGCCGCCCAGCATGTTCCCCACCACGAACTTGCGCGCGTGCGGCGGCAGGCTGTTGTTGGCGACGTACTCGAGCAGGTGATCGTGCGAGCGGAAGCTCCAGCCGGCGAAGCCGAGCGAGGCCCCCTCGGTGCCGAGCAGCGCCAGCGCGCGGATGGCGCGGGTGAGCGGCGGGACGCCGGTCGCCGACGTCATGGTCGCCGTCGAGCTGGACGGCGAGGGCACGTCCGGAGGGGATTCGAGGGTGCCCGCCGTCATTCGGGCGCGCAGTGTAACTGAGATTGTGGGCGTCAGCGCGTGAAGGCGGCCCGGCTCGGCCGGGCTGCCTTCGTCGCGGGAGGTTGCAGGAACCCTCCCGGGGTTCTTGGTCTAATATGACGCCCTCCGTATGGATCCGGCCGCGTCTCCCCTCACCGTGGTCGTCCCCTGCTACAACGAGGCGGAGCGGCTGGACGAGATCCCCTTGCTGACCTTCCTCGATGGGACCCCTGATGCGTCGTTGCTGTTCGTCGACGACGGCTCGACCGACGCCACGGCCGAGCGCCTGGCGGCGGCCGCCGCGGGGCGCCCCGGCCGGATCGAGGTCCTGGCGCTCTCGCCCAACGGCGGCAAGGCCGAGGCGGTCCGGCAGGGGCTGCTGCGGGCGCTCGAGCGCGGCGCCGAGCTGGTCGGCTACCTCGACGCCGACCTCTCGACCCCCCCCGCCGAGCTGACCCGCCTGCGGGCGGCGTTCGGGCGCCCGGGCGTGCAGGCGGTGCTGGGGGCGCGGGTGGCGCTGCTGGGGGCAGACATCGAGCGGAGCGCGCTCCGCCACTACCTGGGGCGCGTGTTCGCCAGCGCCGCGGCGGCCATCCTGGGGGCGCGGGTCTACGACACCCAGTGCGGCGCCAAGCTGTTCCGGCGCTCGCCCGCGCTGCAGGCCGCGCTGGCGGCGCCGTTCATCTCCCGCTGGGCCTTCGACGTCGAGCTGCTCGGGCGCTTGCTGGCCGGCGCCCCCGGGGCGCCGCCGCTGCCGCTGGCGGCGATCGTCGAGGTGCCGCTCACCACCTGGCACGACGTGGGGGGCTCGAAGCTGGGGCCCCTGGCGATGGCCCGGACGCTGGCCGAGCTCGGGCGCATCGGCCTCGATCTGGCCGGGCGCCGCCGCCGGGTGAGCCCGCCCGGAGGCTCCGCGTGAACCGCGCCGCGCTCGGCGACCGGCTCCGCCGCACCTACCTGCAGATCGACCTGCGCAGCCTGGCGCTGGGGCGGATCGTGCTGGGGGTGGTGCTGATCATCGACCTCCTGCGCCGGGTCCCCTGGCTGCGGGACTTCTACAGCAACCTGGGGTTGATCCCCAACCACACGGTGCTCTGGCGGCCGCCGTTCCCGCGCATCTTCTCGTTCCTCTTCATGGCCTCGCTCCCGGAGGAGGCGGCGATCTGGTTCGTGATCGCCTTCGTCTGCTTCTTCTGCTTCACCATCGGCTACCGGACCAAGCTCTTCCACCTGCTGTCGTTCGCCCTGACGACCAGCTTGCACAACCGGATCCTGTTCGCCGAGAACTGGGGCGGGGTGGCGATCGGGGCGCTGATGGTCTGGACGGCCTTCTTGCCGCTCGGGCGGCGGTTCTCGGTCGACGCGCTCCGGGCCAGCCTGCGGGCGCGCCCCGACGAGACGCCGGAGGAGCTCGCGGCGGGGGTGCCGGCGCCCGACATGCGGCAGACCACCTCGCTGGCGGCGCTGGGGCTGCTGCTGCAGATCGCCGCCATCTACTGGTTCAACTTCCTGCACAAGACCGGCCCCACCTGGCGCGAGGGGACCGCCGTCCACTACGTCCTCTGGCAGGAGCGGATCGTCACCACGATCGGCCTTTGGGTGCGGACCAACCTGCCGTTCTCGGTCACCAAGCTGCTGACCGAGGGGACGCTGGTCATCGAGGCCTCGGCGGCGTTCCTGGTGCTGACGCCGATCTTCTGGCGCTGGACCCGCTTCCTGGCGGCGCTGCTGCTCATCGGCCTGCACGGCGGCATCGCGCTCTTGGTGAACCTGGGGATCTTCTCGGCGGCGATGCTCGCCTACCAGCCGTTCCTGTTCACCGAGGCGCAGTGGGGGCTGGTCCCGCGCCTGGTCCCCACCCGCGGCCGGCCGCGCACCGTCTTCTACGACGTCGACTGCGGCGTCTGCTGGGCCGTGGTGCGGGTGCTGGCGCGGATGGACGTCTACAAGCGGCTCCGCTGGGTCCCCAACACCGACACCGCCGCGCTGCCGTCGGGGATCGAGCCGGCGCTGCTCGACCGGACCATGCTGGTCGTCGATCCGGCGCGCGATCGCCGCTGGACGCGCGCCGACGGGTTCGCCGAGATCTTCGCGGCGCTGCCGCTCGGGCGGCTGTGGGCCTGGCCGCTCCGGCTGCCGGGGCTGCGCGCGCTGGCCAACCGGGTCTACGACCTCTTCGCGGCCAACCGGACCCGCATCTCGACCTTCTTCGGCCTCAACGCCTGCGGCGTCCCCGCGGCGCCGCGCGCCGCCGCCGCGCCCGCCGCCGAGACGCCGCTGCGGGGCTGGTTCCGCGCCCAGGGGCCGTTCTTCCGGGAGGTGACCGCCACGGTGGTGTTCGTGGTGCTGGCCGCCGAGGTGTCGGTCGCCAACCCGGCCGTCCCGCGCTGGCTGCGCTTCGAGCACCGCCCCGAGTGGATGGTGGCCGCGGTCATGTACCCGCACATCTTCGAGGGGTGGTCGCTGTTCGCCCCCGACGGGCCGCTCACCGACGAGACCATCTACGTCGACGCCGTCACCCGCGACGGGCGCCACGTCGACCCCTACAACGAGATCGGCAGCCGCGTGGCCGACATCCCGCTCGACGGCGTCCCGGAGCGGCTGGGGCACGATTCCTTCTGGTGCGACTACACGCTCCGCATCCCCGACGCCGGCGTCTACCACCAGGCCTTCATCGAGTGGGTGCTCCGCTACCCCGATCGGACCGGCCACCCGCAGGACGCCATCACCCGCTTCGACGCCTACGTGGTCCAGCAGGACAGCCCCCGGCCGGACCAGGCGGTCCCCACCAACCAGCGCAAGCGGGTGTTCCTCCACTGGCCATGAGCGACGACACCTCCACCGCGGGCGACACGGAGCCGGCCTCGGCCGGGGCGCCCGCGCGCCCGTCCGGCTGGCGGCGGGCGACCCGGTTCTTCGTCGACCGCTACATGACCATCGACGCCCGCAGCGTGGGGCTGGGGCGGATCGTGGTGGCGATCGTCCTCCTCGCCGATCTGGTCCGCCGGATCCCGGTGCTCGATCTCTTCTACACCAACGACGGGCTGCTCCCGAACCACACGCTGCTCTGGCGGCCGCCGACGCAGTGGATGTTCTCCTTCTTCTTCATGGCCTCGCTGCGGGACGAGGCGATCCTCTGCTTCGCGCTCTGCGGCTTCGTCTACCTGGCGCTGCTGGTCGGCTGGCGGACGACGCTGATGCGCTTCCTGGCGCCGGTCTGCCTCATCGGCCTGCACGCCCGGGTCACGCTGGTGGAGAACGGCGGCGACTGGACGCTGTGCGAGCTGATCGTCTGGGCCTCGCTGTTGCCGCTCGGCCGGCGCTTCTCCGTCGACGCCGTGCGCGCCAGCCTCCGCCGCCGCCGCGAGACCACCGCCGCCGAGCTCGGCGACCGGGCGGCGATGCGCCCCTGGCCGACCGACCCGCTGGAGACCGGCGAGGGGCCCAACCGGGTCGTCTCGCTGGCGGCCTTCACCATCCTCCTGCAGCTCGCCATCTCCTACTTCTTCAACGCCGTCCAGAAGGGGGGCCCGACCTGGCGCGAGGGGACGGCCGTCCACTACGTCCTCTACCAGAACCGGATGATCACCTGGTTCGGCGTCTGGATGCGCGGCCACATGACGCTCGGGCTCTCGCGCGTGCTGTCGTACGCCGCGCTGGCCACCGAGAGCACGCTGCCGATCCTGATCCTGTCGCCGATCTTCCGGACCTGGACCCGGCGGGCGGCGGTGCTGGCGGTCATCGGCCTGCACCTCGGGTTCCAGTGCTTCATCAACCTGGGGATCTTCTCCTGGGCGATGGTGGGCTACACGCCGTTCCTGCTCACCGCGGCCGAGTGGGCGCTGTTCGTCCGGCTGGCGGCGCGGAGCCGGCGGCGGGTGACCGTCTACTTCGACGCCGGTTGCGGCGTCTGCTTCCAGCTCGCGCGCGTCTGCGCCCGGCTCGACGTGTTCGAGCGGCTCCGCCTCCTGTCGAGCGCCGACGTCCCGGCCGACGCCGAGGGGCTCGAGCCCGAGCTCCTCTCCCGCACCATCGTGGCCGTCGACGAGCGCGGGCGCCGGACGACGCGCGCCGACGCGGTGGCGGCGGTCCTGCGCGCGCTGCCGCTGGGGCTGCTGTGGTCGCTGCCGCTGCGGATTCCGGGGCTGCGCGCCCTCGCCGGCTGGGGCTACGACCGCTTCGCCCGCCGCCGCCAGACCATCTCGATCTGGCTGGGCCTCGCCGCCTGCGGCGTCCCGGGCGCGGCGCCGCCCCCGCGGGCCGCGCTGCCGCCGCCGCGCGCGCCGGTCGTCGACTGGCTGGCCCGCGGCGCGGCCATCCTCCGCGAGGGGGTCACCCTGGCGATGCTGATCACCCTCGTCAACGAGGCGCTGGTCATCAACCAGGTGGTCCCCAAGGTCCTCAAGTTCGACGAGCCGGGCTGGGTCAAGCGGCTGGTGGCCTACCCGCGCTTCATCCAGGCCTGGTCGATGTTCGCCTCCGACGCCCCCACCACCGACGAGTCGATGGTGGTCGACGCGGTCACCGCCGACGGGCGCCACGTCGATCCCTACAGCGAGGTGGCCGGCCGCTATCCAAACCCGGGCACCGAGGAGATCCCCAGCCGCCTCGACAACGACTCCTTCTTCTTCAACTACTCGATGCGGCTCCCCGACCAGGGCGTCTACCACGGCGCCTTCATCGAGTGGATCCTCCGCTACCCCGAGCGGACGGGCCGCCCCGAGGACCGCATCGTCCGCTTCGACGCCTACCGGATCGAGAACGACAGCCCGCCGCCGGGGGAGACCGTACCTCGCAACAGCCGGAAGCACCTCTTCTTGTCATGGCCGGAGCACCGATAACCCCCTCGACATCGCGCGTCCGGCAACTAAGAATGGGGCATCATGGCGAACAGCTTCGGTAGTCGCGGCACCCTCGAGGTCGGCAAGCGCAAGTTCGAGATCCACCGCCTCTCGGCGCTCGAGAAGGCGGGCCTCGCGCCCGGCCGCCTGCCGTTCTCGCTGCGCCTCCTGCTCGAGAACCTGCTGCGCCACGAGGACGGCAAGTCGGTCAAGGAGGCCGACGTCCGCGCGCTCTGCGGCTGGGATCCGAAGGCCGAGCCGAGCTACGAGATCGCCTTCATGCCCGCGCGCGTGCTCTTGCAGGACTTCACCGGCGTCCCGGCGGTGGTCGACCTGGCGGCGATGCGGGCCGCGATGCAGAAGCTGGGCGGCGACGCCAAGAAGATCAACCCGCTCCTGCCGGCCGAGCTGGTCATCGATCACTCGGTGCAGGTCGACGAGTATGGCAAGCCCGAGGCGCTGTCGCTCAACGCGCAGATCGAGTTCTCGCGCAACAAGGAGCGCTACGCCTTCCTGCGCTGGGGGCAGTCGGCGTTCCGCAACTTCGCCGTGGTTCCGCCCGACACCGGCATCGTCCACCAGGTCAACCTCGAGTACCTGGCGCGGGTGGTCTTCACCAACGAGAGCAAGGACGCGCCCGCCCAGGCCTACCCGGACACGCTGGTCGGCACCGACAGCCACACCACCATGGTCAACGGCCTCGGCGTGCTCGGCTGGGGTGTGGGGGGCATCGAGGCCGAGGCCGCGATGCTGGGGCAGCCGCTGTCGATGCTGATCCCGCAGGTGGTCGGCTTCCGCCTCCACGGCAAGCTGCGCGAGGGCTCGACCGCCACCGATCTGGTCCTGGTGGTCACCCAGATGCTGCGCAAGCTGGGGGTGGTCGGGAAGCTGGTCGAGTTCTTCGGCCCCGGCGTGGCCGCGCTGCCCGTCGCCGACCGGGCCACGATCGCCAACATGGCGCCCGAGTACGGCGCCACCTGCGGCATCTTTCCCATCGACGAGGAGACGCTGCGCTACCTGCGCTTCTCGGGCCGCGCGCCCGACCAGGTGGCGCTGGTCGAGGCCTACGCGCGCGAGCAGGGGATGTTCCACGATCTGTCTACAAAGGAAGCGGTCTACACCGACGTCGCCGACCTCGACCTCGGGTCCGTCGAGCCGAGCGTGGCCGGCCCC
>DASZVW010000626.1:0-9593 GCA_035546895.1 Polyangia bacterium | reverse complement strand
GCAGGCGCCGAACGTCCCGCGCGTCGGCGCGCTGCCCGGCAACGTGACGCCCGGGTTCGGCGCGCCGATGCCCTCCACCCCCTGGACGTTCAAGTTCAGCGGGTTCCTCAACGACTCGTTCCAGTCGAGCATCGGCCACCGGATGGTGACCGAACCGGGTCAGACCAGCACGGTCTTCCACATCCCGCCGCAGACCGTCGACGAGTACGCCTCCTTCCTGGGGACCAACACCATGCCCGGGCAGTGGGTGCAGCTCAACATGGCGTACGGCAACCCGATCGTCACCGCCAACCTGACGCTCAGCACCTGGAACCCGACCGACCCGACGACCTACTACCAGATCGGCAGCCAGAACTTCGTCCAGAACGCCTACCTGCAGTTCCAGGTGCCGCCGCTCCACGACTGGCTGGTCCGCGTGCTGGCCGGCTACTTCTACACGAACTACGGCGGCCTCGGGCAGTACGGCCTCGGCATGTACACCAACGCCATCGTCGGCCTGGTGCGCGGGGTGGGGGAGGACGTCTCCGCCGAGTACAAGCTGTCGCCCAAGCTGTCGCTGCTGTTCGACGAGGGGTTCATGGGGAACCGCAACGGCAAGGTGCCGGACGGCACCGTCCCCGACGGCGGCAACAGCATGAGCGCGAACCCGATGTTCCCGGCGGCCTGGGTCGCGCACGTGCACGCGGGCCTGGCGATCAACGGCCCCACCACGATCCGGATCGACACCCACTTCCTGGTCAACTGGGCGATGGACGACCGGGTGCAGTGCCAGAGCGCCTCCATCCTGGTCCCCACCGGCCTCGACGAGCCCTGCTTCGACAACCCGACCTACCGCCAGTTCAACTCGGCGCTCATCCCCAACTCGCACATCTACGTCGCGGGCGCCGACGCCACGGTCAACGATCCGATCTGGGGCTACCTGGGGCTGGCCGGCTCGTACACCAAGGGGTCGAACGCCTCGCTCCTGCGGGGCCTGTCGACCTTCGGCGGCGAGGGGGGCTGGCTGGTCGATCGCTGGTGGGGGTCGGGGACCTTCGGCAGCGGCTCGCTGTGGGCGGCGGGGCTCAACTGGAGCGGCAGCCTGCGCCGCATCCTGAGCGCGCCGGCGCCGGCGCGGCAGAACGCCCCCGACCTGGCGCTCAACGTGGGGGCCATCGTCGCCTACGCCACCACCGACAACAGCCTGGCCGAGTCGGGCGTGCAGACGATCGACTCGCCGGTGGCCACGCCGGGGCCGATCCCGCTCCCCGCCAACGCCGACCTCTACAACGGCCGCCTGCGCTACAAGTTCGGCGTCGACGGCCTCTACACCTTCGCCTCCTGGGTGGGGGCGGGCCTGCGCGTCGATCGGGTCGTCCCCACCAACAAGGAGGACGATCAGAACTTCTGGGTGCTGGCGCCGCGCATCGTGTTCCACACCAACTGGGCGGCGCGCGAGGCCCTGACGCTGCTCTACGCCAAGTGGTTTTACGGGTCGAACACGCATCCGGATGCGAGCTCGCTGGTGCCGGTCGACGGGCGGCTCGACGATCAACTGATTGCGCTCAACGTGAACGTCTGGTGGTGAGACGATGAGAAAGCTCAAATGCCGAGGAAGGACGATCGGGGCGGCGGCAGCCGCGCTGGTCGTCGTGGGGGCGGTGGCGGCCACGCGGCCGGCGCACGCCGAGGAGGTCAAACCCTCGAGCAGCGCGCCGGGCGAGCTGACGATCGATCCGGCGTTCGGCCTCGATCCGGCCACCCCGCAGATCGCCGCCCTGCCGGGCGGCGTGACGCCGGCGTACGGCCAGCGCTCGCTCAGCGAGGACGAGTGGCGCTTCGACTTCCACGGCCTCATCACCGCGCCGCTCAACATGGGGATCGCCCACCGCCAGCCCAACACCGTGATCGCGCCCGGCCAGAGCGATCTGGTCCTGCACGCGCCGCCGGTCGTCCCCGACGATCTGGCGACCTTCTCGCACACCGGCGTCACCCCCACCACCTACGCCCAGCTCAACTTCTCCGAAGGGAACAGCGTCGTCAGCGCCAACGTCAGCATCGTGGCCCGGCAGGCCAACGTCTCGGAGAGCTTCCTCGAGCCGGCCGACCAGCTCGGCATCACCGACGTCTACCTCAACTTCCTGCCGCCGCTCCCCGACAGGCGGTTCCGGCTGCAGGTCCTGGCCGGCGCCTTCCCCACCCGCTACGGCTCGGCGGGCGAGTACGACCAGGGGCGCTACGGCACGCCGCTCATCGCGCAGATCAACGGCGTCGGCGAGCTGGCGACGCTGCGCTACGCGGCCAGCAGCGACTGGGTGTTCATGGCCGAGGAGGGGCTCCACGGCCAGACCAACAAGGCCCAGTCGAGCATCACGCCCGACGTCTGGAACAACTTCGCCGACCCGGGGACCGGCAGCACCTTCGTCGCCCACGCCCACCTCGGCGCCGGCTACCAGCGTAAGGTGACGGTGGGGGCGCACTTCATCCGCGCCTTCAGCCTCGACGACCGCGACGGCCTCAACGCGCCCGACGGGCGGATCAACATCTTCGCCGGCGACGTCCGCCTGGGGCTGGGGCGCTTCGGCCACTTCTACGCCGCCTACTCGTACACCAGCGCGCTGCAGGCGCGCGCGCTCAGCTCGGTGATCTCGGTGCTCAACACCCAGGGGGGGCCGGGCCTGATGCAGGAGTACCTCGGCCCCAACAGCAACGGCACCGGGTCGCTGCAGACCGTGGGCGGCCAGTACGACCTCAGCCTCGGCAAGCTGGTCAGCTACCCGACGCCGTTCTCCGGCGACGGCCCCGACATCGTGCTCAGCGTGTTCGGGATGTACACCCACGTGAGCAGCAGCGACACCACCTCGGTGTTCGATCCGTACCTGAACGATCCGGCGACCGGCCTGCCGTCGCAGAACACCGCCTGGAACGGCGCCAACAAGGTCAAGGCCGGGTTCGAGGGGACCTACAGCCTGCTCTCCTGGCTGGCCGCCTCGCTCCGCTACGACTGGGTCAATCCCTTCACCAAGGAGAGCGACCTCGGCTTCCAGGAGATCTCGCCGCGGATCATCTTCCACTCCGACTGGCAGTCGACCGACCAGATCGTGCTGCAGTACACGCACTGGTTCTACGGCTCGCTCACGCCGGTCCGGATGGGGGAGCCGCCGGCCTACACCATGCAGAGCTTCCTGACCGTCCCCGATCCGGACATGCTCTCGATCTCCGCCAGCATGTGGTGGTGAGCGTGCTCGGCGGCCGGGTCGCCGTGGTGCTGGGCGGGACCGCCGGGATCGGCCGGGCGGTCAGCCTGGCGCTCGCCGACGCCGGCGCCGACGTGGTGGCCGCCGCCCGCCGCCCCGCGGAGGTGGAGGCGACCGCCGCCGAGATCGAGCGCCGCGGCCGCCGGACGCTGCGCCGCCCCGCCGACGTGACCGATCGCGCCTCGCTGGAGCGCCTGCGCGACGAGGCGCTGCGCGCGTTCGGCAAGGTCGACGTGCTGGTCAACTGCGCCGCCAAGACCAAGCGGCAGCCGACGCTCGACTGGACCGAGCGCGACTGGAACGAGATCCTCGACGTCAACCTGACCGGCACGCTGCGCGCCTGCCAGCTGTTCGGGGCGGGGATGCTGGCCCAGGGCTACGGCCGGATCGTCAACTTCGCCTCGCTGTCGGCCTTCGCCGCCTTCCACGAGGTGGCGGCCTACAGCGCCAGCAAGGCGGGCGTGGTGATGCTGACCCGCTCGCTGGCGGTGGAGTGGGGCGGGCGGGGCGTCTGCGTCAACGCCGTCGCCCCCGGCGTCATCCGCACCGACCTCAACGCCGCGCTGCTCGACGGGACGGGGCGCGGCCAGGAGCTCCTGATGCGTACGCCGATGAAGCGCTTCGGCCTGCCGACCGAGGTGGCGGCGGCGGTGGTCTTCCTGGCCTCCGAGGGGGCCAGCTTCGTCAACGGCGAGGTCCTGATGGTCGACGGCGGCTTCACCGGCAGCGGCGTGAACCAGTAAGCTCTCCCCGAGATGCGAATCGCCGACGCCAAGGTCATCGTCTGCTCGCCGGGGCGCAACTTCGTCACCCTCAAGCTGACCACCGAGGACGGGCTCACCGGGCTGGGCGACGCCACGCTCAACGGGCGCGAGCTGGCCGTGGCCGCCTACCTGCAGGAGCACCTGGCGCCGCTGCTCGTCGGCCGCGACGCCCGCCGGATCGAGGACACCTGGCACTACCTCTACAAGGGCGCCTACTGGCGCCGCGGCCCGGTCACCATGACCGCCATCGCCGCCGTCGACACGGCGCTGTGGGACATCCAGGGGAAGGCGCTCGGGGTGCCGGTCTACCAGCTCCTCGGCGGCCGCGCGCGCGAGGCGGTGACCGTCTACGGCCACGCCAACGGCCAGACCATCGACGACACCGTCGAGGCGGTGGCCCGCTTCGCCGCCGCCGGCTACCGCGCCGTGCGCGCCCAGTGCGGCGTCCCCGGCGTCCCCGACACCTACGGCGTCGGCCACGGCAAGCCGGGCGAGACCTACGAGCCGGCGGTCAAGGGCCTGCCGCCCGAGTCGGCCTGGAGCACCGAGAAGTACCTGGAGGTGGTCCCCAGGCTGTTCGCGCGCCTGCGCCAGGAGCTGGGGCCGGACCTGCACCTCCTGCACGACGTCCATCACCGGCTGACGCCGATCGAGGCGGCCCGGCTCGGCAAGGAGCTGGAGCCGCACCACCTGTTCTGGATGGAGGACCCGGTCCCCGCCGAGCTGCAAGAGGGGTTCCGCCTCATCCGACGCCACACCACCACGCCGATCGCCACCGGCGAGGTCTTCTCGTCGATCCACGACTGCCAGGAGCTCATTCGCGAGCAGCTCATCGACTACATCCGGACGACGGTGGTGCACGCCGGTGGCCTCACTCACCTGCGGCGCATCGCCCACCTGGCCGAGCTGCACCACGTCCGCACGGGCTCGCACGGGGCGACCGACCTCTCGCCGGTCTGCCTGGCGGCGGCGCTGCACTTCGACCTCGCGGTCCACAACTTCGGCATCCAGGAGTACATGCCGCACGCGGCGGAGACCGACCGCGTCTTCCCGCACACCTACCGCTTCGCCGACGGCGCGCTCCACCCGGGTGAGGGTCCCGGGCTGGGGGTGGAGATCGACGAGGCGCTGGCCGCCGGCTTCCCCTACCAGCGCGCCTACCTGCCGACCAACCGCAAGCTCGACGGCACCGTCCACAGCTGGTGAGGCCGGGCCGCGCCGGTCAGGGGACGCGCGCGGCGAGCAGCGCCAGCGTCTCGTCGCCGAGCGCGCCGGCGCCCGTCTGCTTCACCAGGCCGACCCCCTTCGCGTACCAGGAGACGACGGGCGGGTGGTGCTTCCAGGTCCGCCGGACGCGCAGGCAGTCGAAGGTGCCGGCCGGGACGGTCACCGGGTCGGCCAGCGCCTCGACGTCCCACTTCACCTCGGCGCGCCGGCTCCTGGGGTGCCCCTTGGCGTTGGGCGTGGTGGCCAGGAAGGCCTCCGGCCACTTGGTGCCCGCCGCCAGGCGGTCGGGCTGCTCGTCGAGGACGGTCAGCGGCGGGTCGAACGTCTCCTCGGCCAGCACGGTGCCGGTCCGGTCGTCGATCTCCTGCTGCTCGCGGGCGACGCGCCCGGCCTCGCGATCGTCCCAGGTCCAGATCGTCTCCTCGGGCAGCTCCTCGCGGACCCGGTACTCGGGGACGGCGCCGTTCGAGCCGCCGTAGTCGACCCCGTCGACGCTGATGGTCCCCGTCCCCTGGCGCCCGTCGTCGCCCGAGACCGCGTACCGCCAGACCGCGCCGACCTCGAGCGGCAGGTAGCTGGTCTTCGGGCGGGCGTAGGGGCGGGCCGCCACGGTGCCGCACCCGAGGGCCAGCAGCGCGCAGCCGGCCAACCTCACCGCTCCCCACCTCATCCCTCCTTCACCATAGCCACGGACGGCGCGGAGGCGAGACGTCCGGCGCGGATCCGGCCCGCGCCGTCGGCGGGCGCCCTCGGCTACGGCACCGAGGCGTCGGGGCTGCGGTGGGCGCGGTAGAAGCGGACGTTGTCGATGTAGTAGTCGACGTAGCCGACGTCCCAGGTGAAGCGGACGACCGACAGCGAGGTCAGGTCGAAGAAGGGGGCCTGCTTGGCCCACCCCTGCTGGATCATCTGGCTGAAGGGGACGACGTAGAACTGCCAGTCGGTCGAGAGGTGGACCGGGAAGGTGAAGTGGTCGCCGCACTGCTCGTCGGACTCGGCGGGCAACGGATCGGCGGGGACCACGTTCCCGTTGGCGTCCATGTGCGCGGTGGGGTTGTAGCAGACGGCGTCCTGCGTCCCGTTGCGGTAGGTGTACGGGGTGCAGGCGCGTCCCGCCCACTCGAGGTCGGGGCCGAACTGCGCGTAGGCCGGGTAGGGCTGGTCGCACAGCGAGCGGCCGCAGAAGTTGGCCGCCGCGGTGGTGCTGCCGCTGGAGAAGAAGCTGGCCGACGCGGGCCCGGGGTGCGAGCCGGGCGCGCCGCAGTAGTAGGCGCCGTTGGCCAGCGTCCCCGGGAGCAGCGTGTCGGGCGTGACCTCCGGGTTGCTGGCGTCGTACCAGGCGCAGGTGGTGTCCTGGTAGAGGCAGGAGCACTCCCCCTTGCGCTCGCACAGGCGCGCGGCGGTCGTGTTCCCCGAGTAGGTGAGGAAGCTGATGTCGTCGTCGGTGTACTTGTCGCCCACCAGCACGCGCATGAGCGGCTGGCTGTTGGGCCCGCGGCGCGCGTAGAAGGAGATGCCGTCCCACTGGCTGAGATCGAGCGAGGCCCCGGCGATCGCCGAGCTCAGGGCCGGGTTCATCGGGTAGTCGTTGGCGTTGGGGCAGTAGCAGGCGGCGGTGCTCGGGGAGGTGCTGGTCGGCGAGTTGTTCGACGGCGGGCAGACGATCGCCGCGTTGCCGCCCGTGCAGAGCCCGCTGTCCTGATTGAGGTGCTCGAGCCCGATGCCGATGCCGCCGCCCCAGCCGGAGAACGGCCCGCCCGACTCGTGCAGGACGTGGTTGTTCCCGTGGTCGGTGGTGCAGACGTCCTGCTGGACCGACGGGGGCTGGTAGCCGCTCGGCCAGATCCCGGCGGTGCCGTCGACGTACTGGTAGAAGTACCGCGCCTGGGGCGCGCCGCCGTTGACGGGCTCGTTGTCCAGCACGGGGGCCGGCGTGAAGAAGTCGAGCCCGTCCTCGGCCGCCTGGCAGTCGATGGTCGCCCCGCTGGTGACGGCCGCGCCGACCGTGTTGTTCGGGATGCAGGCCTGGCCGTAACAGGGGAGGGGGCTGAGCGGGCCGGCGTCGGGCGAGGTCTGCGCCGTGGGGACGCAGGCCGCGAGCCCCGCCGCGCCGAGCGCCAGGACGAGCGCGCGCCCGGACGCCGCGCGCCGGGACCGGCTGGGGATCGCGCCTCGGGGGGACCTCATCGGTTGCGCAGACTCCCACTTCGACCCGTGGACGGTCAAGGACCCGCGCGATAAAGAAACTCCATGAAAACGCCTGGCCGGCCGTGTCCGCCGTCGCTCGCCGGCGCCGCCCTCGTCGTGCTCGGCGCGACCGCCTGCATCCGCCACCCGCCGGGCCCGCCGGCGGCAGCCACTACCGGATCCGCGACCAGTACTACGCGCTCAGGCCCTACGCCCGCTACACCGATCCCGGCGACGTGCGCGTGGGCGCGCGCGGCGACGCGCCGGCCATCCGCGCCACCGCGTTCCTCTCGCAGGCGGGCGATCGCCTGACCGTCGTGGCGTTGAACACGGGCCGCGCCGACGCCGACCTCCACCTGCGGTTCGACGCGGGCGGCGCTCCGTTCGCGCGCGCGGAGGCGTACCGGACGATCTTCCGCCCGGGCGCCTCGCAGACCTGGCAGCCGATCGACGTCCCCGACGCCTCGCGGCCGATCGCGCTCCCCCGCCGCGCGGTGGTCACGGTCGTGCTCCGGCGCTGACCGTCCTTGGCTCTGGACGGCGCCCGACCCGATCGAGTATCAAAGGAGGGCTTGAAGAAAGCGCGGGTGTTGGTTCTCTTCGACACGGACGGTGAGCCGCCCGCGTCGCAGGACTACCGAAAGCAGGTCGAGTCGACGGACGAGGCGGAGTTCGACGTCGCCCGCGCGCTCATCGGCAAGGGGCACGAGGTCCGCCTGTTCGGCTTCCGGAACGACCTCGATCAGCTGGTGGCCGGGCTGCGCGCCGAGCCGTGCGACGTGGTCTTCAACCTCTCGGAGCGGTTTCGCGATCAGTCGGCGCTCGACTACACGGTCGCCGCGGTGCTGGAGATGCTGGGGCTGCCGTACACCGGCGCTTCTTCCGAAGGGCTGATGCTGGCGCGCGACAAGGCGCTCACCAAGAAGGTGTTCGCCTACCAGGGGATCCGCATCCCGCACTTCATGGTCTGCCGCCACAAGGGGCCGGTCCAGCGGCCCAGCGACCTCCGCTTCCCGCTCATCGTCAAGCCGCTCGACGAGGACGCCTCGGTGGGGATCGCGCAGGCCTCGGTGGTGCGCGACGACGACGCGCTCAAGGAGCGGGTGGCCTTCATCCACGACCGCTTCAAGACCGACGCCATCGTCGAGGAGTTCATCGCCGGGCGCGAGCTCTACATCGGCGTGATGGGGAACGACCCGCCGGTGGCGCTGCCGCCGATCGAGATGGTGTTCGGCAGCGACTCCACCGCCGAGAGCCGGATCGCCACCTTCAAGGCCAAGTGGAGCATGCGCTACCGCGAGGGGCGCGGGATCCAGAACGAGATCGCCCAGAACCTCTCGCCCGAGGTGCGGCAGCGCCTGGCCGAGGTGGCGCTGCGCGCCTACGAGGCGGCCGGGCTGCGCGACTACGGCCGCATCGACGTCCGGCTGGCGCACGACGACGCCATCTACATCGTGGAGGCGAACCCCAACCCCTACCTGGCCGACGGCGAGGACCTGGCCTGGGCGGCGGAGGAGGGGGGGAACCTCTACCCGGAGTTCATCGAGAAGATCGCCGAGATGGCGATCGCCCGCGGCGGCTCCCGCCGCTGACGCGCTTCGACCGGGCGCGGCGCGACCGCGCGGGCCGGTTGGCGTGAGATCGCGCGAGATTCGCGTAAAATAGCCGTCGTTCGAGAGGAGGGGTTCCGCGTGCGTCTTCATCTTAGCTTCGCCTTGCTCACGCCCGTCTGCCTCGCGGCCTGCGGCTCGCTGTTCCCGAGCGGCGGCGGCGGGGCTCCGCCCAAGACCGAGGACTGGGTCCTCCACGGCGTCCGCGTGAACACCGTCGGCTACGTGAGCGGCCGGGCCAAGGTGGCGACGGTGGTGCTCCCCGCCGGGATGACGGCGCTCTCCGACACCACCGCCGAGGTGTTCGACGTCAACGGCAACCTCGAGTGGGCCTGCACGGTGACCGGGCCGTTCACCGACGACGCGCTGAACGCGACGTATTACTTCGCCGACTTCTCGCCCTTCGACGGTCCGGGGGTATTCTACGTGCGGGTGCCGGCGCTGGGCGACGACGAGACCGCGCAGTCGGCGCCTTTCCAGATCGCCCCCGACGCCTTCGCCGGCCCGCTGGCCGCCGCGATGACCGGCCTGCACGGCCAGCGCTGCGGCACCACCGTCAAGATCACGAT
>DASZVW010000625.1:0-2605 GCA_035546895.1 Polyangia bacterium | reverse complement strand
CGCCGGGGCCCGCAAGATCGGCGCCGCGGTGGAGTCGCAGCGGCTGCGCGAGCCGGCCTTCGCGCGCGTGTTCGCCGAGGACTTCGACTCGCTGACGCCCGAGAACGAGATGAAGTGGATGACCGTCGAGCCGGCCCCGGGCCAGTTCGCGTTCCGGGCCGGCGACGCGCTGGTGGCCTTCGCCGAGGGGCACGGGATGCGGGTCCGCGGCCACACGCTGGTCTGGCACACCCAGCTCGCCCCCTGGGTGAGCGGCCTTCGGGGCGAGGCGCTCCACGCGGCGATGCTGCGCCACGTGACCAGCGTGGTGGCGCACTTCAAGGGGCGCGTCGCCCAGTGGGACGTGGTCAACGAGGCCATCGCCGACGGCCCGGGGGGCGAGCTGCGGTCCGACTCGCCGTTCACCGCGCTCGGCCCGGGCTACATCGCCGACGCCTTCCGCGCCGCCCACGCGGCCGATCCGGCGGCGGTGCTCTTCTACAACGACTACGAGATCGAGGGCCCGGGCGCGCCCAAGACCGAGGCCGCCTACCGGCTGGTGCGCGAGCTCAAGGCGTCGGGCGTCCCCCTCGGCGGCGTCGGCTTCCAGATGCACGTCGACCCGCGCCACTGGCCCGACGCCGCCGCCATCCGCGCCAACCTCGAGCGCTTCGCGGCGCTGGGGCTGGCGGTGGAGATCACCGAGATGGACGTCCCCGTGGGCGAGATCCCGGGCGACCGCGCGCACAAGCTCGAGGAGCAGAGGCGCCTCGGCCACGACATCGTCGCCGCCTGCGTGGCGGTGCCGGCCTGCTCGGGCGTCACCTTCTGGGGGCTCACCGACCGCTACTCCTGGCTCAACGATCCGACCTGGGGGAAGCTGCGCGGCCGCGGCCCGCACCATCCCCTCCCCTTCGACGCCGAGTACCGGCCGAAGCCGCTGGCCGCCGGCGTCGCCGACGCGCTGGCCGGCCGCTGAGGCGCCGCGCCGCTATGGGTGCTGCGCGCGCTTGTAGGCGATGAGGTGGCCGTCGAAGCCGTAGAGCGGGATCGGCTTCGACTTGGCCTTGACGGCCTCGATCACCTGGTAGAAGCGGCCCGACGGCTCGACGGTGAGGCCGACGGAGCCGAGCGCGTCGAGGAACAGGCGGAAGGCGCGCGCGGGGGTGATCGAGGCCGGCACCAGCACCGTCACCTTGCGGCGGCTGGCGTCGAGCGAGCCCGACCAGACGAACGACCGGCAGGTGATCGAGGAGATCCAGACGATGAGGTGCGCCACGTCGGTGTCGGGCTTGAGCTCGACCTCGACGTCGCGCTTGCCGGGCGCGGCCTTGTGGCAGGAGTTGAAGTCGTCGTCGCTGAACGCCTCTGCCGCCAGGTTGGAGCCGGCGCCGGGCGGCGGATCCCGCGGCCGCATCGCGCGCCGGGGGACCCAGCGGCTCGCGTGCGCGGTGGTCGCCGGCGCCGCCCGCGCGGAGCGGCCGCCCGCCACCAGCGTCAGGGCCGCGAGGCCGGCGATGACCACACCTTCCGCCGAACGCCCGCGGCGGGTCATCGAACCCGGAACGGGATCGCGATGTCGGCCAGCTGGTCGCCGGTCTTCACGTCGTCGATGTCGGCGTGGAAGGTCAGGCGGCTCTCGTGCTTGGTGGCGTCCTCGAAGTAGAGGAAGCCGGAGATCTCGCCGCCGTCGGCCAGGACCCCCTCGGGCAAGCCCATCCGCTCCATCGAGCGCGTGGGCAGGCCGTCGTCCCACAGGCGGTAGCGCTCGCCGAACGACGAGTCGTCCCGCGCCAGCGGCTGCGCCCACGGGCTGAGCGTCGGGTAGACCCCGTGGTAGCGGGGCGCCACGAAGAAGTTGGAGGCGGCGTACACCGGATCGATCGTCCCCAGCCGCCGCAGCGACGTCGCCTGCTCGGCCGGCAGCAGCGGCAGCGCCTGGTAGGTGCGGCCGTGGCTGCCGACCAACTTGAACCGCTCGTACTCGATGACCGCGGGGGCGCCGCTGTGGTTGATGATCCGGACCTTCACCGGCGTCAGCCGATCCGGCAGGTCGGACGGCCGCGCCTCCCAGTCGTCCCCGTCGGCGGAGACGCGGACCCCGCCGACCTCCTCGGAGGCCGTCTCCGGCGCGCCCGGGACGGTGTGGGCGGAGGCGGCGGGCAGCATCCGTTCTTGCCCGCAGGAGGCCACGACGAACAACGCCGAGAGCAACGTCCACCGCATGCCCGCTGTTCGAGCAAACGTCGATCCAAGGCCGGCGCGCGCGGAAGGCCGCTCCGGCGCGCGCGCGGACGCAGGAATTTTACGGGAGGCGGGCGCGCCGATCGTTCTTTTGACGCCGCCCGCGGTCGAGCCGGCCGCGCGCGGCCGGCATCGGCTCACGACCCGAGATCGAGGAACGCGGTGCTGATCGACGCGTCGTCCAGGTAGACCGTGGCCGGCGAGGGCGTCAGGTCGTCGGAGGCGCCGCCGGCGTCCCACTGTATCCAGTCGTTCTGCACGGTGGCGCCGGGGTGATCGAAGATCAGGGCGCCGTTCTGCCAGACCGCGATCCGCCCGCTGGGATCGCTGGCCTTGACCAGCAGCACCTCGAGCTGCACCCAGGCGTCGACGGGGACGGGCA
>DASZVW010000624.1:0-7851 GCA_035546895.1 Polyangia bacterium | reverse complement strand
GGTCCGCCAGAAGATCCGCTTCTGTTCGATCTGCTGCGACCTCACCGAGGCCGACCCCTGCGCCATCTGCCGCGACCAGCGGCGGGAGGGGGCGCTGGTCTGCGTGGTGGCGCAGCCGCAGGACCTGATCGCCGTCGAGCGGGCCGGGGGGTACCGGGGGCGCTACCACGTGCTGCACGGCCTGCTCTCCCCGCTGGACGGGATCGGCCCCGACGACCTGCGCGTGGCCGAGCTGGTCCGCCGCTGCGCCGACGGGACGATCCAGGAAGCGATCCTGGCGACCAGCCCCAGCGTCGAGGGGGAGGCGACCGCCGTCTACCTGGCCAAGCTGCTGCGGCCGCTGGGGGTGAAGGCGACCCGGATCGCCACCGGCGTCCCGATGGGGGGCGAGCTGGAGTACGCCGACCAGGCGACGCTCGCCCGGGCCATCGACGGCCGGCGCGAGATGTAGGAGGGGGCGTGGTGGCGGGGCGGGGCGTGGTGTGGGTGGGGCGGTTCACCGACGTCGCAAGCTGGGGTACAATGCTTGAAACCCCGTTTCGCGAATGATATTCGTGAGCATTCCGGACTGGCGAGGAGCGCGATGAGTGGCCCCGATGTAATGTTCCCCGAAGAGCAGCAGCAGATGTCTCTCGTCTGCGCCCGGCTCGCTCGCGACGCCAACGCGAAGGCCGTGCTGCTCATCGGCCGCGACGGTCAGCCGATCGCCGACGCCGGCGACACCGACGAGCTCGACGTGACGTCGCTGTCGTCGCTGACCGCCGGCAACGTGGCGGCCACCGGTGGTATTTCCAAGATCCTTCGCGAGAAGGACTTCTTCAGCCAGTTTCATGAAGGGGAGAAGACGCACATCCACATCACGCTGGTGGGTGGGCGGGCGATCTTGCTCGTGCTGTTCGACGAGCGGTCGTCGCTCGGTCTGGTCCGGCTGCGCGTACGGAAGTCCTCCGACGAGATGGTGCGCCTCTTCGATCAGGTTGCGAAGAAGGCCGCCGCCAAGAGCCAGCCCTCGATCCTGACGGAGATTACGGACAGCGACATCGACAACCTGTTCAATGACTGACTTGGAACCCTGGGAGGGTTCCAGACCTCCCGCGACGAGCTCCGGCGGCGAAGCCGCCTCCGCTCACGCGATCGACGCGGGAGGTGCTCCATGAGCTTCATCAACTACTCATCGCGCGAGATCAACTGCAAGCTCGTCTACTACGGGCCGGGCCTGTGCGGGAAGACGACCAACCTGCACTACATCTACGCGAAGACCAGCCCGGAGGCGAAGGGGAAGATGATCTCGCTCGCCACCGAGACCGAGCGGACGCTGTTCTTCGACTTCCTGCCGCTGTCGCTGGGTGAGATCCGCGGCTTCAAGACCCGCTTCCACCTCTACACCGTCCCCGGCCAGGTCTTCTACGACGCCAGCCGCAAGTTGATCCTCAAGGGGGTCGACGGCGTGGTGTTCGTCGCCGACTCGCAGATCGAGCGCATGGAGGCGAACATCGAGTCGCTGGAGAACCTGCGCCTCAACCTGACCGAGCAGGGCTACAACCTCGACAAGCTCCCCTACGTCGTGCAGTACAACAAGCGCGACCTGCCGAACGCGGCTCCGCTCGACCAGCTGCGCGAGGTGCTGAACCCGACCAAGGCGCCCGAGTTCGAGGCCTGCGCGACCAGCGGGGCCGGCGTGTTCGACACGCTGAAGGCGGTCGCCAAGTCGGTCCTCACCGAGCTCCGCCGCGGGCAATAACTTCGTCACCACACTCGCCACCCCGACTGACCTGGAGGACTAGCCTATGACGTCACGAAAGCTGATCGCCGGAGCCCTCGTTTGGACCGCCGCCTGTCTCTTCTCGGCCTGCTCGTCGAGTGACGGGCAGAGCACCGGCACCGGCGGGAGCGGCGGTTCGAGCGCCACCGGCGGCACGGGCGTCGTCGCGCTCCCCCAGCTCACGGTGAACGGCAACAAGCTCCAGGACCCGAGCGGCAAGACCATCGTGCTCCGCGGCTCCTCGCTCATCGACATCGGCGCGCTCTACACCTACAGCGACGTCAGCATCCGCCTCGACGCGGTCGCCGCCGCCGGGGTGGAGGGGCACGTGGTGCGGATGCCGGTCTACCCGAAGATCAACTACAACAGCGGCAAGCCCTACTGCTCGCCCAACCCGTACCCCATCGGCACCGGCCCCAGCACGAGCTGCACGCCGGCCGCGACCACCTTCTCGGTGTCGGACTACGACACCAAGGTGCTCAAGCCGGCGGTCGACTACGCCACCAGCAAGAACCTCTACGTCATCATCGACTACCACCAGATCGACAACGCCAGCAGCGGCACGTCGGCGGCCGACGCGAACACCTTCTGGACCGACGTCGCCCCCCAGTTCGCCAGCTACACCAACGTCTTCTACGAGATCTTCAACGAGCCGATCGACACCTCGGTCCCCTGGTCGACGCTGAAGCCGGTGGTGCAGGGGCTCATCAACACGGTTCGCGCCGCCGCCCCCCACAACGTCATCATCGTCCCCTCGAACAGCTGGGACCAGCACACCGGCGACGCGGCCAGCGATCCGCCCACCGGCGGCAACCTGATGTTCACCGCCCACATCTACGCCGACAACTGGAACTCGACGTTCCAGAGCCAGGTGTCGACCGCGGCCGCCAAGGTGCCGGTCTTCGTCACCGAGTGGGGCTACAACCCGTCGGACTCGAGCAGCTTCGGGCCGGGCCTGCAGACGACGCTCGACGGCGACGGCGCCAGCTGGACCGCCTGGGTGACCGATAACTCTTGGACGCCCGCCATGTTCACCGACGCCTCGCTCACCACGCTGACCGCCTTCGGCACCCAGGTGAAGACCTGGCTGGCGGCCACCGCCAACACCGACTGGGTCCAGTAGCCCGCTGGGCGTCGGCCCCGAGCGGTCAAGCCTTGCGCAGGCAGGCGGTGGCGAACAGGCCCGCGATCGCCGCCTGCACCATCAGCCAGGCGGGCTCGAAGCCGTCGGGGACGAAGCGGAGCTGGACGGTGTGGGCGACGGCCGCGAACAGCAGCGCGCCCGCCACGCCGAAGCCGAACCCGGCCAGCGCCGGGCGCAGCCGGCGGACGCCGTAGAAGAGCAGCGTCAGCAGCACCGGCGCGGCCGCGCTGTAGACCAGCGTCGCGCTCAGCGGGCCCGACGCCAGGTCGGTGAAGCCGCTCGAGAGGACGCCGGCCGCCGCGTGGGCGTGCGTCCAGGAGAGCGGCACCGCCCAGGTCAGGTCGAGACCCGAGGCGCCGGCCACGAAGGCGGCCAGCGCGCCGAGGCCCAGCTTGCCGACCGCGATCCCGCGCCGCCGGGTGAGCGCCAGGCCCAGGAGGCCGGCCGCCAGGCCCAGCCCCAGTTCCTCGGCGCCGCGGCCGTCGCGCGCCTTGCGCAGGGCCGCCGCCGCGTCGACGATGCCGGCGCCGTAGTGGTCGTCGATGCGCCCGTCCGCCGCCGTCTCGCGCCCCTTGGGTTTGCTGGCGGTGGCCAGCAGGATCTTCTCGACCGCGTCCGGGCTCTTCACCCCGGCGCCCACCACCAGCGCGGCCACGCCGGCCACGTGCGGCGAAGCCATCGAGGTCCCCATGAAGTAGAGGTAGTCGGTGCGGCCGATGTCGCCCGGCACGATGGTGTGCTGGAGGACGCCCCCCTGCGGGTTGCCGCGGGTGTTGCCGCCCGGCGCCGCCAGGTCGACCTCCGGGCCCCAGTTCGAATAGAAGGTCGTGTTGCCGTCCTCCTGCGTGGCGGCCACGGCGATGACGCCCGGGTAGCGCGCCGGGTAGCTGACCTTCCCGTGGCCGTCGTTGCCGGCGGCGGCCACCACCACCACCCCCTTGCCGTGCGCGTACTTGACCGCGCTGGCCAGCGGCGCCACCGCGTACCGCCCACCCAGGCTCATGTTGATGACGTTGGCGCCGTGGTCGGCGGCCCAGCGGATCGCCTGCGCGATGCCGCCCATCGACCCCGAGCCGCGCGCCGACAGGACCTTGAGCGGCATGATGGACGCGCCGTAGGCGACACCGGCCACGCCGATCCCGTTGTTGGTCGACTCGGCGATGGTGCCGGCCACGTGCGTGCCATGGCCGTGGTCGTCGGCGGCGTTGGCGTTGTTGGCCACGAAGTTGTAGCCGGGGACGAACTTGGTGTCGCGCAGGTCCCCGACCTTAGTGACGCCGGTGTCGATGACCGCCACCACCGCCCCCTTGCCGTTCCCCTGCTTCCAGGCGGCCGGCATGCCGATCTGGCGGAGGTGCCACTGGTACTTGTAGCAGGTGTCGTTGGGGAAGCCCTTGCCGTCGGCCGTCTTGGCGTTGCACTCGGCCTCCAGCGAGCTCTGGGCCTGGAGCTCGGCGGCCTCGGCGGACGCTTCTTGCGCTTCTTCGTCGGGGAAGATGGTGGCCACGGCGTCGTAGTCGACGCTCTCCACGTCGGGATCGCGGGCCAGCTTGGCGCGCGCCGCGGCGGCCGCGTCGGCGGTCGGGAAGTCGATGGCGTAGAGGCCGTCGACCTTGGTGTAGTCGGAGAGCGGCACCTCGTGATAGCCGGTCGCCGCCAGCGCCTCCGGCGTGATGTCGTCGCGGAAGTCGACCAGCAGGCGGGTCGGCCGCAGCCCGGCCTCCTCGGCGGCTGCCTCGTCCGTCAGCGGCGGCTTGACGCCCGGCCGGGGCGGTGACGTCCCGTTCCAGAGCCAACCGGCGGCCCCCACCGCCGCGACGAACAGCCCCCAAGGCGCCCAGGCACGAAGCAGACTCGACTTCCGCATAGTGGAATTATACGGCCGGGCCGCGGACTTCGCAGGGGCGGGCGGTCATTTAAATGGCGACTGAATGGCGGCGTCCGGGCCGTGATACAGTCGCCCTGCTTCTGCTGGACGCTCCTCGGGTTCCGCCGCACCGCCCACCACCGCCTTGGGAAAGCCCCCCCTCACGCTCCCCTTCGCCGCCGCGCTCGCCGGCCTGATGCTCGTGGCCGCCGGCGGCCCCGCGCGCGCCCAGGAGGACTCGGCCGCGGTCGAGAAGATCAGCAAGCTGAACAAGAAGGCGGTCGACGAGTTCGAGAACCTGAACTTCGACCAGGCGCGTAAGATCCTCAACGACGCGCTGGACGCGATCTCCCGGGCCGGGCTCGACAACAGTCAGGTGGCGGCGCGCACGCACGTCCACCTGGGCGTGGTCCTGTTCGCCGGGCTCAAGCAGAAGGACGACGCGCTCGCCGAGTTCAAGAAGGCGCTGCAGATCGCGCCCGACGTGAAGCTCGACAAGTTGCTGGCCACCCCCGAGATCCAGGAGGTCTTCGATCAGGCGGTGTCCGAGCAGAAGGGCGCCGGCAGCGGGGGCGGCGACACGGGGACCACCGCCGCGCCGGCCGCCGACGTCATCACCCACGAGCCGGTGACCCGCGCCGCGCGGGGGAAGTCGATCCAGATCAACATGACGCTCGACTCCTCGGTGAAGGCGAAGAAGGTCGCCTTGCAGTTCAGCGCCGACGGCTCCGACGACTTCGGCGAGCGCGACATGCAGGAGGAGTCGCCCGGCAACTGGATGGGCCAGATCCCCGCCTCGGCCACGCAGGGGGCCAAGGTCGCCTACTACATCGAGGTCGACGGCGACGACGACCAGGTGATCGCCTCCAAGGGGTCGGCCAAGGATCCGCTGGTGGTGGTGCTCCGCGGGCCCGGCGGCGAGGCGCCGGCCGGCGGGGCGAAGAAGAAGGCGGCGCCGCCCGCGGAGAAGCCGGCGGAGGAGGGGGCGACCTGGTACCTGGGGCTCGGCCTCGGCGGCGGCTTCGGCTGGACCACCGGCACCGGCGAGATCAACCCGGCGGACAAGGTCAGCCCGGCCGGGTTCGCCGCCGCCAAGCTCGGTCAGATCTCGCCCGAGGTCGGCTACTTCCTGAGCCCGGACCTGGTGCTGTCGCTGCAGCTCCGGTTTCAGCTCGTGACCGGCACCACGTCCTTCACCGGGCCGGGGGCCGGCGCCGCCCCCTCGTACGCGCTGGCGGGCCTGGCGCGGGCGCGCTGGCTGTTCGACGACGACGACCTGCACCCGTTCGTGGGCGGCGTGCTGGGCGGCGGGAGCATCCGCCACGTCGCCTCGTTCCCGTCGGTGCCGGCCTGCGGCTCCGCCCGCAACCAGACCTGCGTCGACAGCCTGAAGTCGGGGCCGATCTTCGTGGGCGGCACGGCCGGCGTGCTCTATAACCTGACGCCGTCGTTCGCCCTCACCGGCGAGACGAACGCGCTGCTCGGGTTCACCACCTTCACGTTCAACCTCGACATCAACGTCGGCATCGCGGTCGAGTTTTAGCGACGACTACCGCGCCGACTTCGCGATCTCGGTCGCGAACAGGTGGGCGTGGGCGTAGATCGAGAGCTGCGGGTTGACGCCCAGGCCGGTGGGGAAGACCGAGCCGTCGGCGATCCAGAGGTTCTCGAGCTGGTGGTGGCGGCCGCGCGAGTCGACGACGGCGCGCGCCGGGTCCTCGCCCATCGCCGCGCCTCCCATCTGGTGCGCCGAGAACAGCGTGTGGCGGTTGGGGCCGAACGGCGCCCCGACGACGGCCGGCAGGTCGGCCTCGCTCCGGAGGACGAGCGGCGTCTCGTGCAGCGTCATCACCTCGCGCGCCCCGGCGGCGAGCTGCAGCCGCGCCATGTCGCCGATGGCCGCCACGGCCGCCTCCCGCAGCGACGCCGCCAGCGGGTAGTGGAGCTTGACGCGGCCGTCGCCGCCCGCCGTCACGGTCCCCCCCTCGTCGTCGTGGTGGCCGTCGATGAGCAGCGCGATGGTCGCCTGCGCGTAGGGGAGCCGTTCGACGATCTTGCGGTGGGCGTCGCCGAAGCCGGGGAAGGCCAGCGCCGCCAGCATGGGGTGGATGGGCGCCGTCTCCAGGAAGTAGCCGACGCGCTCGCCGCGATCGGCGAAGTGGTGGACCGAGACCGACTGCGGCGGCCCGTAGAACCCCTCGATCGGCTGGTCGTAGAAGGCGATGAGCGGGACGGTGGGGTGCAGGAAGGTGCGGCGGCCGACCCGGCCGCTGCCGAGCCCGGCCTTGGAGCGGAGGAGGAGCGCCGGCGTGTTGATGGCGCCGCCGGCCAGGACCACGCCACGGCGGGCGTAGGCCACGAAGCGCCAGCGCGGGCGGTCGCTGGCGCGGTCGAGCACGTCGGCCACCACGGCGCGCGCGCGGCCGCGGTCGGTCTCCACCAGGGTGGCGCGGCAGTCGGTGTAGACGTCGGCGCCGGCGGCCACCGCGTCGGCCAGGAAGGTGGTGCGCGAGCTCCGCTTGGCGTCCAGCGGGCAGCCCATCCCGCAGTAGCCGAGCCGCGCGCATCCCTTGACGCTGCGGTGAATGAGCTCCGGCTGCCAGCCCAGCTTGGCCGCCCCGACCTGCAGCGTGCGGTTGTTGGCGTTGACGTCGTCGGGATCGCCGTGCCCGACGTCGAGCCGCCGCTCGACCGCCTCGAAGTGGGGCGCCAGCGTGGCGGCGTCGAGGCCGCGCACGCCGTGCCGCGCGGCCCACAGCGCCAGCGTCCGCTCGGGGGTCCGGAACGAGGAGGTCCAGTTGACCGTGGTCCCGCCGCCGACCGAGCGCCCCTGCAGGATCATGATCGCGAGATCGTCGGTGGCCCGGTTGCCGTGCTCCTGGTAGAGGGCGGGGTAGGCCCACGACTCCTGCATGTTGAAGTCGCGCCGCGTGTAGTGGCCCCCCTCCTCGAGCACGGCCACGCGCGCGCCGGCCGCGGCCAGCACGGCGGCGGCGGTGGCGCCCCCCGCGCCGCTGCCGACCACCACGAAGTCGACCTCCACCGACGCGAGCTCGGGGATCTCGCCGCCGGGGACGA
>DASZVW010000623.1:0-1669 GCA_035546895.1 Polyangia bacterium | reverse complement strand
GAGGGTGGCTGTAACTCCGCAGGACCGGGCTCGTTCGACGAGCAGGGTCGCGTCGTCGACCAGCCGTTCCGCTCCGCCGACTTCCACGTGCAGAGGCGGCAGGCCGGTCAGATCCGCGAACACGGGTGAAGCGAGCGGGTCGGCCGGATCGTGATCGCCCAGGTAGTTCTTGTAGACATGCCGCAGCACTTCGGGCGCGATGAAGTCCGGATGACTTGGATCATTAAGGCTGGGACTGCTTGCCGTCAGGTCCACCGCCGGGGAGATGTTGTACACAGCGGCGGGCATCGGACGCCCTTCTCCCCGCGTGACCACCAGCGCCGCGAGTGACAGCGCGCTACCGGCGGAGCTCCCGCCGATGGCCAGCGCCGCCGGATTTACTCCCTCGTCGAGCAGGCCGCGATAAACCGCGCAGATGTCCTCCAGCGCCGCCGGAAACTTGTCCTCCGGCGCAAGGCGATAATCGGGCACGATGACGCGGGCGCCGGTCACTTTCGCGAGCCGTCCGGCGAGCTGGCGGTACTCGGCCGCCCGTCCGGCGAGCCAGCCTCCGCCGTGCAGCAACACGACCGACCGTTCCTCGACCGACTCCTCGGCACGGACCAGCTCGCAGGGCACACCGCCGACGGTGACCGCCTCGATTCGTGTGCCAGGGTCCGGCGCGAACTCCCGTCCGAGCGCCGCATAAAACTCTCGCGCCGCGGCGATCTCGGGTGGCAAACCAGCAGCCACCGTGTCGTTCCCGGAAACGATCGCGTCACGAGCGCCGGCCGTGATCTTCCGAAGACGCTCCTCGGCCATGACCATTTCAGCTGTGGGCATCTGAATCCCCTCTGTCGGGTTGAATTCCGGCTTCGTCCGGTGGCGCGGCCCCGACGAGGAGCAGATCGACCACCGCATAAGCGGTCTCCATTGAGAAGTCCTCCCCCGGTCGCACGAGTTGCGACCAGACTGGAACCGCGCTCAGGACGTCGAGAAACAGCGGGACGTCGAGATCCCGCCGGAGCTGGCCGGCGGAAATCGCCTGCGTAACGGCTCCTTCGAGCACATCACGGCGGGGCCGCGCCAGGGTCGACCACCCCAACTCGAACAACTCGGGCTCGGTGAAGGACATCGCCGCGAGAACGCGGCCAAGAGGCCGCGAGTTCATTCCACTGGACACCTGGTGCACCAGGACGGCAAGATCGTCTCGCACGTCACCAGTTCGCGGCGGGATGAACTCCTCCGCCAGCGCCTTCAGCGCCGCCCCGATCAGCGCACTCTTCGTGGAGTACCGCCGATAGATCGTCGCCGTGCCGACGCCCGCTCGCGAAGCGATCATCTCCAGTGTGGCGACCTTGTACCCAACCTCCGCGACGACGTCGACCGCGGCCGCGACGATCGCCTCGTCCACCGCCTCCGACCGCGGGCGTCCTCGCCTGCGAGGACGCCCGTCGCTGACCTCGGTTGGGTCCGACATCAACACTCCTCAATAAATACAGAGTCACTCTCATTCGTAATTACGCTGTCGAACGTATCCACTCTGGACGGCGATGTCAAACCTGCGTTACGCCCCGGAGCCAGCGGAGCGCGCCTTGATGACGATTGCGCCGTTCGAATCGCTATGGACAGTTGCCGTTTCGTGCGCAGCACCCTGCGTTCGAGACGAGATGCGCCCGCGTCAACGCGC
>DASZVW010000622.1:0-4058 GCA_035546895.1 Polyangia bacterium | reverse complement strand
TACCGCACCTCCGGGTCGAAGTCGGCGTCGAACACCTTGAAGCTGCGGACGCGGGCGTCGACGTAGAGCACGGGCCCGGCGAACCCGGCCGCGCGCGCCCGCCGGACGCGGCCGCAGAAGTCATAGGCGGCCAGCCGGCGCGGCGGGACGGTCCTCAGGACCTCCTCCTCGTTGCGGTGCGCGGGGGGCGGCAACGGGGCGCCGGCGTCGGTCACCACCCAGGCCTGGCCGCGGAGCGCCTGCGGCAGCACGCTGGTGAGGCAGCCGGCGCGGCAGCGCTCTTCCAGATACGGGACGGCCGCGTTGATCGCGCGGCTGTTGCTCACACCCAGCTTCCCGGCACCGGCGATCAGGGCCAGCGCCGCCAGCACCGTCGCCGCGCCCAGCGCGCGGGCCCGGGGCGGGGTCAGCCGGGCGCCCAGCCGGTCGGCGCCCCGCGCCACCGCCAGCACCAGCGGGACCGCGATGCTGACGTAATAGGCCGGGTTCTGCTGGGGGATGAACAGCATCGCCAGCGGGGCCAGGTAGGCCGCCAGCAGCCACCCGCGCGACCAGGCGCCGGGCGGACGCCGCGCGCCTCCGCGCAGGCCGAGCGCCGCCAGCGCTACCCCGACGGGCGTGAGCCCATAGACCCAGAGGAGCACGGCGAGCAGATCGATCGGCTTGGTGACGACCCGCAACGCTGCGAAGCCGGGGTGATGCAGCAGCGCGTGCGCCAGGCTGCCGCCGTTGTCGCGGAAGCCGCCGAAGTAGCCGACCGACGCCTTGTAGCGCCCGTACTCCGTGCCCGGCAGGTGCGGGTACATCAGGAGCGGCAGCCCGTCGAAAAAGGTATAGAAGGCGTAGGTCTTGTCGGGCTGGGCGCCCGCGGCGAGCGCGCTCCGGATGGCGATGACCGCCGCCAGGCCACCCGCGGCGCCCGCGGCCAGCGCCAGCGCCGCGCGCCGATGGCCGGGGACCCCGGGCATCCGACCGCCCAGGAACGCCAGCAGGAGCGCGGCCCCGCCGCAGGTCACCAGCGCCTCGTAACGTCCGGTGCTCGCCAGCGCCGCGGCGAGCGCCGCCAGCGCCAACGCCGCGACTGTTCGTGGCCGCAGGCGCGCGGCGGTGGCGCCGGTGGCGGCCAGCGCCAGCGCGCTCGCGGCCAGCCCCGCCGCCAGGCTCACGCCGAGGTTGTTGCGCCCCGACTGAGACGCCAGCAGCGGGACCACGGCCAAGGTGGCGCAGAGCGCCGCCCGCCGTCGGGCCGAGGCGGCCGGCCAGATGAAGCGCGCGATCCCCAGCGCGCCCGCCGCCAGCAGGAGGTGCGCGACCAGGTAGACGAACTCGTTCGCGGCGCGCGCGCTGGCTCCCAGGCGCCGCGCTGCCACCAGGGCGTAGAACGCCAGCGGCTGCTCTTCGGCGGCCTGCGCGCGGCCGAGAGCGATCGCGCGCGCGTGACCGAGGTAGACGAGGTTCATCCACCCGATGTCCCAGCCGTAGCGCGCCAGATAGAGGAGGCGTGCGGCGAGCACGGCGGCGATCCCGACGACGAAGGTCCGCGCCGACCAGCCATCGGCTGGAGGGCCATCCGACGGCACCCGCTGCTGACCGCCCAAGCTCACCGCGCGAATTCCCTAGATGCTCGTCGAGGGGGCGTCGCGGTCGCCGGACGCTGGTCGGGCCGCTTGGTCCGGGTGCCGCGGCTCCGGCTCGTAGAGCGGGCGGTTCCGGCGCCAGGTCAGGAAGGCCGGCAACGCAACGATCGCCGCCGACAGGCAGGCGATCTCCCCCAGGATGGCCATCAGCCCGAACCCTTGCAGCGCCCGGTTGCGAGCCGCCAGCAGCGAGCCGTAGCCGACGATGGTGGTCCAGGAGCAGAGCGCCACGGCCGCGCCGGTGGAGACGATCGCCCGAAGCACGTTGCGTTCCTCGCGGTAGCGGGTGATGACGTTGAGCGCGTATTCGGCGCCGATCCCGAAGGTGATGGGGAGGGCGATGAAGTTGAGGAAGGTGACGCGCACCTCGGCCCAGCCCGCGGTCCCGACCATCAAGAGCACGCCGAGCACCAGCGTCCCCAGCGCCATCAGCGCCGCCGCGGCGGGGCGGATGGTGAAGATGACGATGATCAGGACCGCGACCAGCGAGGCGGTGGTGGCGATGGGGCCGTCACGGACCACCGACCGGATCATGGCCCCGAACACCACCGCCGAGCCCGAGGTCTCGATGACCTTCCCGTTCGGCAGGTGCAGGTACTGGAGCACGCCGGCGATGCGGAGGAGCGTGCGTCCGTCCCACACCGACAGCCCGTGCTCGGGCGGGTAGACCAGCACCACCCGCCCCACCGTGCCGTCAGTCTCGGTGAAGGGGCGGCGCGCCAGCGGGGGGAGGTCCAGCGGCTGCAGGACGCGCAGCCCCGCGGGCGGATCGATCTTGGCGAGGTCCGCCTTCTCCTTGTCGTTCAGCAGCGTCAGCGCCGGGTCGTGGGTGAGCTTGCGGATCTGCGCGATGAGCTCGAGCTTCCGCTGCTGCACCGCCGGCGTCCCCGGCAGGAGGTCGTAGATGGTGACCACGTCGCCGATCACGTCGGGCCCCGGGAAGTCGCGGTCCTGCTTGCGAATCGTCTCCTTGATCGGCTCGACCTCGTCGATCGAATCGCCGAGCACGACGGTCGGCGAGGGCCAGCGGCCGACCAGGCTCTCCAGGCTCTTGTTGAACTGCTGGGTCTGCTCGCTGGGCTTGGTCTTGAGGCTCAGCTTGAGGAAGTTGTACTCGAAGGGGTCCTTCAGGAAGTGGCGCAGGCCGACCGCGCAGCCGACGCCGAGCACGATGAAGAGGGTGCTGACGGCGGCGCTGTGGCGCCCGATGAAGCGGGCCAGCGGGCCGAACTCGATCGGCGGGCGGGGGATCCGGCCCGCCCGCGCCCGTCCGCGCCCGTCGAGCTGCCAGAGCAGCGCCGGCAGCACGGTGTAGGTGGCCAGCCAGCAGGCGAGCGCCCCCGCCGCCCCCATGACGCCGAACTGGTAGAAGCCGCGGAAGCTGGTCACCATCAGCGAGGCGTAGGCCGCCGAGGCGGAGATCGACGCCACCAGCGTGCCGCGCCAGGTGCCGGCCATCGCCTGGCAGAGCGCCTCGTCGGGGGGGCTCCCCCCCGCGCGGTGCTCCTCGTAGCGCGACATCAGCACGATCGCGTAGTTGATCCCGTTCCCCACGATGATCGACCCCAGGAAGGCGGTCGACTCGGTCAGGTAGCCGAAGGCCAGCTCGGCCACCGCGAAGGCGATCGCCGCCCCCACCGCGGCCGGGATGCCGGTGAGCGGGACGGCGCGCACCCGGCGGAAGTAGAAGCCGATCGAGAGGATGACGATCACCACGCAGGTGGTGGTGACGGTGATGAGGTCGTTGACCACCGCCTCGCGGTTGGCGATGCCGGTGGCGATCGGCCCCGCCACCTCGGCGCGCATCTGAGGCTGGTAGCGCGAGGGGGGATCTTCTTTGATGAGCCGGTTGGCGGCGTTGAACAGCGCTTCTCCGGCGTGCTCCACGAACAGACCGCCCGGCGGCAGCGCCGCGATCCAGACGTACTGGCCGTCCTTGCTGGCGAAGACGCCGTCGGGGAACCGCTCGTCGACGCCGTTCTTGTGCTCGAGCCGGCTCTGCATCTTGTCGATCGGCTCCTCGTCGTCGAGCGAGACGAAGAGCGGGTTCTTGCGCTTGTTGATCTCGTTGCGCAGCCGGTCGCGGATCGACTCCAGGTCGTCCTCGGAGACGAACAGCCACTTGTTCTGCTTGAAGAAGCTCTGCAGGTCATGGACCTCGTAGGCGGCCAGGTTGATCACGTTGGGCGGCAGCGCCCGCAGCCGCTTGGTCAGCGCCGCGGCGTAGCGCACGTTGGCGGCGTAGTCGGGCGAGTGGATCCCGATGAGGAGCAGCGAGAGGTCCCCCATCCGCTTCTGCGTGCGCTGGAGCGCCACCACGCCCGGGTCGTTGCTGGGGAGCAGCTCGGAGAACGCGGTCCGCAGCTCCAGCTTCGAGGCCAGCCCCGCCGCGCCGGCCCCGACCAGGAAGACGGCGATCAG
>DASZVW010000621.1:0-3005 GCA_035546895.1 Polyangia bacterium | reverse complement strand
CCCGCCCGCGGTCGTCCCAGGTCGAGCGGGATCGTGAGGACGACGATGCGATCGCAGCGCTCCGCCAGGTAGGCGAGCACGGTCCGCAGGTCGACGGCGAACGCGTCCGCATCCCAGTCGGGTGCCCGCACATCGTTCACGCCGATGTGAAGCGCGCCGAGCTCATAGGGAGCGTCGGGATGCGCGCTCCGCTCCCGCGCCGCCGTCAGTTGCGCGCCCGCCACGTCCGCCGCCCGCGCCCCGTCGACCGCGTGGTTGGTGAAGGGCAGGCCGAGCGCCCGCGCCGTCCACTGCGCCCACGACTGCAGCGCGACGCCCCACTGCAGCTCGCCGCCGCCGTTGGTGATCGAGTCGCCGAAGGCGAGCAGCCCGAGCCGATCTTGCCCCTGACGCGTTTGCACCTGGCGAAAATATTCCGGGAAGTGAGGTGACGGTCCAGCTGAAGTAGCCAACCGGCCCGCTCAGGGCCGGGCGCGCATCAGGCCCGCGCCGTCGCCGCGGTCGAGACTCGCTCCACCGTGTCGACCGCCGCGCCGGTGACGCGAACGGCGCCGGGATCGGTGACCGCCAGCACCGCCGCGACGACGGCGGGATCGAACTGGGAGCCGGCGCACCGTTCGAGCTCGGCGACCGCCGCGGCCGTGCCCATCGCCTTGCGGTAGGACCGCGTCGTCGTCATCGCGTTGAAGGCGTCGCAGGCGGTGACGATGCGGGCCTCCAGCGGGATCGCCTCGCCGCTCAACCCATCCGGGTAGCCGGTCCCGTCCCAATGCTCGTGGGAGGCGCGGACGATGACCCCGACCTCGCTCATGAAGCCGCCGATCTTCTCCAGCAGCCGCTGACCCTCGATCGTGTGGGTCCGCATGATCTCCCACTCGCGCTCGTCAAGCCTGCCCGGTTTCTGGATGATCTCCTTCGGCACGACGATCTTGCCGACGTCGTGCAGGAGCGCCGCGAATTCGACGTTGCGGGTGCGGTCGTGGTCGAGGTCGAGCTCGGCGCAGACCTCGAGCGCCAGGCGCACGACGCTCTTGCTGTGCTCGCCGGTGTAGGCGTCGTCGGCCTCGACCACGTCGCCGAGCAGGAGCGCGGTGCCCTGGTAGGCGTCGTTCAGCTCGGCCAGGTGCGCGAGGCGTTCCTGACGCTCCCGCGAGAAGAAGCCGAGGACGCCGAAGAGCGGCGCCAGGAGGAGGATCGCGGCGAGCTGGCTGTCGAGGCCGACCGCCGCGTAGGCGATCGCCAGGCCGAGGGTGGAGAGCGCCAGGTCGATCGCGTAGATCGGCCGCACCTCGCCCGCCAGGGCGGCGACGCCGAGGCCGCCGAAGATCCGCTCGCGGGCGGCGCTGGCGACGAAGTCGCAGGCGAACTGGGCGGCCAGCGCGAGCACCAGGATCCCCCAGCTCCCGGGCGCGTCGACGCCGGCGGCGGCGAGGACGACCGCAGGGCCGATCGCGAACCAGCTGTTGCCCGCCGCGGTGAGCAGCCAGCTCGAGGAGACCTCGCCGCGGTAGAGCTGCGGCAGCATCCCGATCGCCAGGGCGAGCGGCACGAGGATCGGCACCGTCGCCGGCGGCAGGGCGAAGAGCATCGGCACGAAGATCGCCTGGGTCGGGACGGTGAAGCCGGCGCCGACGTCGAAGCGGACCTGGCCGGCGAGCGCGATCCCGGCGACGTAGACCGCTGCCGTCGCGGGCGAGAAGCCGCCGGTGTCGCCGATCAGGAGCAGTGCCACCGCCGCGACCAGGTAGGCGCCGGCGATCATCACTTCGCCGCGCAGGTAGGCCCGGTCCATCGGCCGGCGCCGCTGCGCGTGCGAGTCGCGCATGCGCTCGGCTTCTCTGATCGCGTAGACGGACATGGGCCTTACGTTCGTTATCGCCGCCACCCGGCGTCGACTTGACGGTGCAACGGACCTTCCCGCTGGTCGATTTCGGGGTCCCACCGTCCGACAGGCGTCCAGAGGGCGCGCGGACATGCGTCCAAGCTCGTTGTGTGTTTTGTTTGCCCTGCCGAACACTGTGGCGCACGCGAACAACCCCATCACTGACAAAGGCAAACTCGTCGCGAGGCGAGGACGCAAAGCCAGAGGTCTCACACCTGAGATAGCTCGGTCGCCAGTGGAACGTCACGGAGGACATCCATGTCTCTGTCGCGCCCCACGGCAAACAAGATCCTGTTGACCTGCGCCTGCATCGCGGGTGCCTTCGCCATGCTGCTCGGCGTCTCCGCCGCCCCGGCACTGGCGTATTCCAACCCCCCCGCGGCGAAGTCCTCGACTCCGCCGTCCACCACGAGCCCCTCGACGAAGACGTCGACCGGCTGCCCGGCCGCATCGGTGTCGCAACCGTTCAGGAGCCTCGGCGACGAAGCCTCCTACTTCCCGGTCCCGGGCGGGACCTTCGAGGAAGGCACGGCCGGCTGGTCGCTGACCAACGCGACGATCGGCACCGGGAACGAGAGCTACAACGTCGTCGGCGGGACCCACTCGCTGGCGATCGCGCCGAACGGCATCGCGGTCTCGCCGGCCTTCTGCGTCAGCAAGGAAGACCCGTCGCTCCGCCTCTTCGCCCGCCAGACCAGCGGCAGTTGGGCGGTGCTCAACGTGATCCTGCGCTGGCAGGAAAGCTCCGGCGCCACCCACGAAACGACGGTCGGCTCACTGCAGAGCGGGACCGCCTGGAAGCTCAGCCCGGTGCTCGCCCTGGCAAGCTCCCTGCCGATGTGGCAGCCCGGCGAATCCGTCACCGTCCAGGTCGTCCTCAAGCCCGAACAGTACGGCGGCGCCTGGGCAGTCGACGACGTCTTCGCCGACCCACGGATGCGGTAGCCCAGCCAACCTGCCGTCGGGTGGTCGATCCCCCGCCGGCGCGCGAGGTTCGCGAGCGCGCCGGCGGGGAGCGGTGGATGGTTGGCGGGCTTGCCGTGCTTCGCGGCCGTGGCGGCCGTCCGAGTTGCGTCCCGGGCGTCTCGTGGCGGCCCTGGCAGGTTGTGGCCGCCACGAGACG
>DASZVW010000620.1:0-4992 GCA_035546895.1 Polyangia bacterium | reverse complement strand
TCGACCGAGGGGCGGAACCCGTTCTCCTTGGGGCCGCGCACGACCTGCACGTACCCGGGGCGCAACATCAGGTGGTTGTCGGGCGGCGCGACGTAGATGCGGCCGGCGGCGATCCGCTCGCCGTGGATCGCGTGGCGCGCGCGCAGCGCGCCGTGCCGGGTGAGGATCTCGGGGAGACGGCTCTCGGAGCTGGCGTGCGAGTGCAGCGTCACGAACACCGCCGCCGGCAGGTCGACCGGCAACCCGGCCACGAAGGCCGACAGCGCCTCGGTTCCCCCCTCGGAGGCGCCCACCACCACGATGTCCCGATGCGCCGGCGCGTCCTCCACCGTCGGGCGCCGGGCCGTCACTTGACCTTGCCCGTGCTCTTGACCGCCGCCAGCTCCTCCTTCACCTCCATCTCGCGGTCGTCGACCGGGAAGTGGTGGGCGCGGCGGGCCTGCGGGTTGTCGTACTTGAGCGACATCTTGTAGAGCTCGAACCGCCCGTCGCCGGCGGCGCCGCGGCAGCGCTCGCGGATCGCCTGCATGGCCGCCGGCGACAGCGGCGTGAAGCCGCGCGCCACGCCCAGGTTCTGGCGCAGCACCTCCAGCGAGTCCATCCCGCTGATGGTGGTGGCCACCGGGAGGCTCATGGCGTACGAGAGGGCGTCGGCCGCCGAGACCACCCCCTGGCGGACGGCGTCGGCGCGCCCGCCCAGGCTCTTCATCCCCAGCGGCGCGATGCCGCGCCGGGTGAGCTCCGGCAGGACCTGCCGCTCGAAGCTGAAGGCGAACTGCGCGTCGAAGGGGTTGAGCGGCAACTGCACGGCGTCGAAGTGGAAGCCGTGCTCCAGCATCGCCAGGTGCAGCGCCGGGTCCTTGTGGCCCGTGAAGCCGACGAAGCGGACCTTGCCCGCCTTGCGCGCCCGCTCCATCGCCTCGACGATCCCCCCCTTGGCAAACGCCAGCCGCGGATCGCTCTCGAAGGCCACGCCGTGGATCTGCCAGAGGTCCAGGTGATCGGTCTCCAGCCGCCGCAGCGACTGGTCCAGCATCCGCGTCCCCAGCGCGCCGTCGCGCCCATGGGTGCAGACCTTGGTCATCAGGAAGACCTTGTCGCGCCGGCCGCGCAGCGCCTCGCCCATCCACAGCTCGGAGCGGCCGTTGTGGTACTCCCAGCAGTTGTCGAAGAAGGTGATCCCGGCGTCGATCGCCTCGTGGACCAGGCGCGCGGCGTCGGCGGCGGTCGGCAGGTCGCCGAGGTGGTGGCCGCCGAGCCCGAGCGCCGAGACCTCCGCGCCCGTCTTCCCCAGCTTGCGGCGCGGGATCTCGCCGGTGGCGTTCACAGCGGCAGCTCCTCGGGCGGCGGGTAGCCGTGCTGGGCGCGCCCGACCTTGGCGTCGAACTTCTTGCTCGTCTTGTAGAGCTCCAGCGCGCCGTCCTCGGCGTAGCCGGCGACGCGCTTGCGGAGTGCCGCCAGGGCGGGCGCGGGCATCGGGCGGAAGCCGCGCGCGATCCCCAGGTTCTGGCGCAGCACCTCCAGCGAGTCGATCCCGGTGATGGTGGTCGCCACCGGCAGGCTCATCGCGTAGCGGATCGCCTCCTCGGGCGTCACCGCGCCCTTCTGCGCCGGCTCGCCGTTGCCGCCCAGGCTCTTCATCCCCAGCGCCGCCATCCCGCGCCGGTTGACCTCGGGGAGCACGTTCTTCTCGAAGCTGCGGAAGCCGGCGCCGTCGAAGCAGTTGAGCGGCATCTGGCAGGTGTCGAACGGGTAGTCGTGCTTCAACATCGCCAGGTGGATGTCGGGGTGCTTGTGGCCGGTGAAGCCGACGAAGCGGACCTTCCCCTGCTGCTTGGCCTTGTCGAGCGCCGCGATCACGCCGCCGGGGGCGAAGTGGCGCTGGGGGTCGTCGTAGTAGATGCACTCGTGCACCTGCCAGAGATCGAGGTGGTCGGTCTGGAGGCGCCGGAGCGACTCCTCGAGCTGCTGCATCGCCACCCCGGCGTCGCGCCCGTGGGTGCAGACCTTGGTCATGAGGAACGCCTTGTCGCGCCGGCCGCGCAGCCCCTTGCCGAGGCGCTCCTCGCTCAGGCCGTCGTGGTACTCCCAGGCGTTGTCGAAAAAGGTGACGCCGGCGTCGATCGCCTCCTGCACGATCCGGATCGCCTCCGCCTCGTCCTTCGTCTCGCCGAGGTGCGACCCGCCCACGCCGAGGATGGAGACCTCGACGCCGGTCTTGCCCAGCTTTCGCCGCGGGATCTCGCCGGTGGTCCCGGAGGCGGCCGCCGCACTTCGAGGAATCTCGGTGGCCAGCAGCGTGGCGCCGGTGGCCAGCAGGAAGTCGCGCCGGGTCTCGGACATCGCCGGCAACGTAAGGGCGGCGGCGGGAGGCGGAAGCGGCAGCGTCGCTTAAACGCCGCCGGCCAGCTTGACGGATCCTGGCTCCTGGCCGGCGCGGGCGTCAGCGGCCGGCGCGCGCCTCGCGCTGCTTGCGCCAGCGGCGCGCCGCCTTGGCGATCAGCGCGCGCGCTTTCTTGGGGCCCTTGCAGCCGAGGACCCGGAACTTCCGTCCCTCGACCGCTTGATAGTTGACGAAGAACTGTTCCAGCTCCTCGAGCAGCGTGGCGTTGAGGTCGTCGACCCGCTTGAGGTCTCCGTGGGTGTGGCTGGGGATCGCCACCGCGATCAGCCGGTCGTTCCGCCAGCTCTTCTTCCCTTCCGTCTCCTCGCCGAGGATGGCCCCGATGATCCGGCAGTTGACCACGCACCCCATGGCGGCCGGCTCGTCCATGAGCACCAGGGCGTCGATCGGATCGCCGTCGTCGGCCAGCGTCGAGGGGACGAACCCGAAGTCGTAGGGGAAGGTCATCCCCTCCGGCAGCACCTTCTTGAGGCGAAAGGCGCCGATCTCCTGGTCGTAGGCCATCTTGTTCCGCGCGCCCCGCGCGGTCTCGATGACCACCTGCACGCTGTGCTTGTCCGGCGCGTCGCCTCGGGCGCGGAGCAGCGCCGGGCTCACCAGCGCGGTCGCGAGGCGTCGCTTGTTGCCCATGCCCGCAATGTGAGCGCCCGTCGGGCGGAGGCAACGGATCGGAAGGACTCCGCCTTCCCCGGATGCGCGCACGCTTTACATTGCTGTCGCAGCGCCGGGCGTGGCGCGGGAGGGGACATGAAGACGAAGCAACTCGAAGAGTTGATCCTGCAGTCGCTGGAGCACGAGATGGGGGGCGTGAAGGTGTACGAGATGGCGCTCGCCTGCGCGCAGAACTCGGACCTCAAGGAAGAGTGGGAGAAGTACCTCGACCAGACGAAGAGCCACGTCCAGATCCTCGAGGAGGTCTGCGACGTGATGAAGATCGATCCGAAGCAGGAGACCCCGGGGCGCCGCGTGGTCCGCGCGGTCGGCGAGGGGCTCCTCGAGGGGATGAAGCTGGCCAAGTCGGGCGGCGACCCCGCGGCGGCGGAGATCGTCGCCTGCGAGGCGGTGGTGCTCGCCGAGACCAAGGACCACCTCGACTGGGAGCTGCTCGGCAAGTGCGCGGAGCACCTCACCGGGGCCAAGGCCGACGCGCTGAAGAGCGCCTGCGACACGGTCGAGGAGCAGGAGGACGAGCACCTCTATCACACCAAGGGGTGGTGCCGGGAGATCTGGCTCCAGTCGCTGGGGATGAAGGCGATCCTGCCGCCGCCCGAGGAGCGCAAGCACGTGAAGACGGCCATCGCCGCCGCGCGCGCCGAGCAGGCCGCCGACAAAGGGCGCTGATCGCGGCTCATGGCGAGGGCGGCGTACCTTGTCGGGGGCGTCGTCCTCGCCGGCCTCGCCCTGGCGCCGGCCCGGGCCGGCGCGCAGCTGACGTTCCCGCCGATCACCAGCCGGAACTTCGACATCGATCTCTTCGAGCAGCCGGCGCTCGGCTCGCCGCGCCTCATCGCCATGAGCGGCGCCATCGACGCCGTCGCGGAAGGGGCCGCCGGCCTCTACACCAACCCCGGCTCGGCGGCCATCCGTCCGGAGACCCGGAGCGACAAGTTCGCCTGGGGCGTCTACTTCAACACCTACGTGGCGGCCAACGGGCAGGACTCCAACGACAACGGGCAGCTCGTCACCAGCGTCCACCGCTCGGTGCTCGCGGCGGCGGGGCTGCTCCTGCAGTACGGCGCCTGGGGCCTGTCGCTCGACGGCGGCTACACGGCGCACGAGATCGCCGCCCAGGCGGGGGGCGGCCTCGGCGTCCGCTCGCTCATCGGCCACCTCAGCCTGGCGCGCACGTTCTTCGACCGCGCGCTGGCCGTCGGCCTGGGCGTCCGCATCGGCGGTCTCAACGTCTACACCCTCGACGCCTCCAGCCAGACGCTATTCACCCGCCTCGGGGCCTCGCCCGACGGGGGCGTGGTCTGGATGCCCAAGGGGCGCGACTTCCGGCTGGCCGCCAGCGGCGGGCTGCCGCTCACCACCGCGCCCATCCAGTTCGACTGCGACCCCAACGACTGCGACGGGTACATCCTGCCCATGAACGCCATCGTCCCCTGGGACGCGACGGTCGGAGCCGCCTGGCGCTTCGGCCCCACGGCCTGGAACGATCGGGTCGACGGCGACTACCGCGACGAGCGCCAGCTGACGGTGGCCTTCGAGCTGTCGCTGATCGGCGCCGTCGACAACGGCTACGGGATGGAGGCCTTCGCGGCCAAGCAGCTGCAGGTCTCCGGCCGGAACGTCAGCGCCACCCCCCGGCTGGGCGTCGAGTCGGAGGTGATCCCGGCCTGGCTCAGGTTACGGGCGGGGAGCTACCTCGAGGCCTCGCACTTCCCCGAGACCACCGCCCGCCTGCACGGGACGGCGGGCTTCGAGGTCCACGTCTTCTCGTTCCGGCTCGCCGGCCACGAGCGCCGGGTGTCGATCCAGGGCGCCGGCGACCTCGCCAGCCGGTACAAGAACCTGGCGCTCTCGGCCGGGTTCTGGAACTGACGCTGCGACCCTCTCGTCGGCCGCCGGGGTCCGCCTTACCTTGA
>DASZVW010000619.1:0-5994 GCA_035546895.1 Polyangia bacterium | reverse complement strand
TGGGGGGTCGACACCACCGCCGCCGCGCTGGCGTTAGCCGCCGACGGCGGCCGCCTGGCGACCTCGCTGGGGACGGTGATCGATCTCGCCGCCGGGACCACGACCAGCTGGCTGACGGGCGCGCCCCAGACCTTCACGCTGGCGGTCAACCCCGAGAACCTCGGGTTCAGCCCGGCGGGGGGCGGCATCCCCGCGCTCCGCTTCACGGCGGGCGACGCGCGCCTCTTCGTCGAGCTCGACTTCCAGACCGGCGACTCGCCGCCGAGCACGCGCCTGTCGCTCCGCGACCCGGCGACCGGCGCCGAGACCGTCCTCTTCAACGCCTTCAGCCGCGCGCTGCTCGGGTACGCCGTCTCGCCCGACGGGCGCTTCGTGGCGCGGGGTGCGACGGCCGAGGCCGACGCGGCGGGCTTCGCGCCCGGGCTGGCGGTGTTCGACGCCACCACCGGGACCGAGCTGGGGTCCGATCCCAGCTTCACCGGGACCGTGCTGGGCTTCTCGCGCGACGGCAACGAGCTGTTCACCGAGACGGGGACCACGGTCATGGTCGCGGGCAGCGCCGACCTGCACGCCGTCGGCCAGTTCACCGTCCCCGCGGGCGTCACCTTCCTGGGCGTCTCGCCGGCGAGCGACCTGGTGGGCTCGGTGTCGGGCGCGACCTCCTGGTGGGATCCGGCGACCGGCGCCGTCGTCCGCAGCTCGCCCTATCCGCTGGCGGCCGCGACCTGGTCGGCCGACGGCCGCTTCGGCGCCGGCACCGGCGATCCGGCGGCGCTGTTTCATTTCTGGCGCGAGGCCGACGACGCCCAGCTCTGCGGGCCGCCGGCCGACACCCGCACGGCGCCGGCGCTCGCCTCGCTGGGGACGTCCGGCCCGACGGCGGAGGGGCAGAGCGTGACCTCCAGCGACGGCACGCTGACCGTCACCGACGCCCTCGTCATCCACGACCACGCCACCAACTACGACGCGCTCGGCGTGACCGACACGGCGTCGATGACACGGCTCCGCCAGTTCGGCGCCCTCCAGGCCATCGACGTGGCGAGCGCCATCTCGGTCCCCTCGGGCGCCACGCTCTACACGCCGCAGGGTCCGGACGTCGCGGTCTGGTGCCGCTGAGATGCCAGCGATACGGCGGACGGCGGCGGGACGAGCGGCTGCCCGGCGCTGGCGCTGAGCCCGACGATCACGCTCGCCCCCGCGCCGCTGGGCCAGAGCTACGTCCGCTGTCAGACGCTGGGACCCGAGGCGGGCTGGCGCGTCACCCTGTCGCCGACGGGCGATCGGCTGGTCGCGCTCAACGCCGCGGGCACGGCGCGGGTGTTCGACACCGGCAGCTGGCGCGAGGTCGGGCAGCTGGGCTCGCCGGTCGGCGGGATCGACGTCGCCGCGTACTTTGCCGCCAATCCACCCGTGGGGGCGAGGCTCACACGCTGTCGGCGGAGATGGGCGAGATCACCGCCTGTCCGAGCACGCCGGCGCGTTCCTTCCGGGCCGGGCCTACGGGGCGCCGCCCGCGCCCACGATCGGCGCCCTCAGGCCGGCGTTCGGGTTCTCCTCGGACGGCAAGCGGATCGCCACCTCGCTGGGGACCACGATCGACCTCGACACGGGGGAGGGGGTCGACTGGAAGACGGGCGCCCCCGAGACGGTGGCGCCGGCGGTCGATCCCGAGAACCTCGGCGCCGGCGCCAGCCCTTCGTTCATCCAGTTCACGCCCGGCGACCAGTGGCTTCTGATGGTCACCTACGCCCGCTCGGGCGGCGCCCCGGTGACCGCTCAGGTCGAGCTGCGCGGTCCGGCGACCGGGGCGCAGATCGTCTCGTTGTTCCAGGGGTACTCGACCGACCTCCTCGGGTACGCGCGCTCGCTCGACGGTCGCGACCTGGCGCTCGGCCGTACGCAGGCGGGGACCCCCGCGGGCGATCAGCCGGGGCTCTTCGTCTACGATCTGGCGACCGCCGCGGTGCTCGCCTCGGGGCCGACGGTCACCGACACGGTGCTCGGCCTGTCACCCGACGGGCACGCGCTCTACACGCGCGACGGCGCGACGATCTCGGTCTGGCTTACCTCCGGTCACCTCGACCCGGCCGGCACCTTCACCTGGCCGGCGGACGCCGTCTTCCTCGGGGTGGCCCCGGGCGGCCAGCTCGTCGAATCGGACGGCCGGACCACCTCCTGGTGGGACCCCAACGACGGCGGCGTGGCGCGCGCGCTCGACTATCCGCTGACGGCGCTCACCTGGTCGGCCGACGGCCGCTTCGGCGCCGGCACCGGAGATCCGGGGGCGCTGTTTCACTTCTGGCGGGAGGGCGGCGGCGCGTCGCTCTGCGCGCCGCCGGCCGACACCACGGTTGCGCCGCCGATCGCGCTCTCGGTCCCGACCGGGGACCGGCTCTACACGCCCGTCGGTCCCGACGTCGCCGTCTGGTGCCGGTGAGGCGCCGCGACGGCGGCCGGCGGCTCGCGCGCGTGTCGCCTTCGGCCTCGGATCGAATACCCTAGGCCCATGACGAAGGCGAGGCCGTGGGCGGTGGAGTGGACGCAGGGGGGCGAGACGCTGCTGGCGATCGAGCCCGGCGCCGGGGAGCTGCGCCAGGTCGCCCCGGCGCTGGCCGCCTTCTACAACGACGACCACAACCGGCGGATGATGGCGCACGACGACGAGCCGCACACGCCGGACGACGTCGTCGCCTACTACGAGGCGCTGCGCGCGGAGGGGGGGCGGCCGTTTCTCCTCTACCGGGACGGCGTCCTCATGGGCGACGCCGACTTCCGGAACATCGTGGGCGACCGGGGCGAGTTCGCCATCATGATCGGGGCGCGGTCGGCGCAGGGGCGGGGCCTCGGGACCCGGTTCGCGCGGATGCTGCACGCCTTCGGCTTCGGGACGCTGGGGCTCGGACGGATCTACGTCTCGGTCATCCCGGCCAACACCGCCTCGCGGCGGCTGTTCGAGCGGCTCGGTTACCGGATCGATGACAGCCCCGAGGCCCGCGCGCTCATCGACGAGCCGAGCGACGTCACCCTCTCGCTGCCGCGCGCCGCCTTCGACGAGGCCCGCACCGACGATCAGGCCGCCATCCGCGCCTTCGAGCGCCCCGCGTCGGCCTAAGTGACGACGGCGAGCCCCGGCGGCTCACCAAAATTTTGCAGCGCCCGGGATGGGGTCGAGCGTCGGTTCTACGAGCCGCGCAGGGTGTTTGGCGTCACTTCACCGCTGCATGACCACTCCTTCGACGAAGAGCCGGGCCGCGTTGCTCGGGGCGGCGCTGTCCCTGGTGCTGGCGGGCCAAGCGGGCGCGCAGACGCTCTCCAACAGCTACTTCAAGGCGCAGATCGGGACCAACGGCGAGATCACCTCCCTGCAGCTGACGGGCGACGCCTTCCCGACCAACTACGTCCTCAACGGGACCAACGCGCCCGGGCAGAACACCGCCGATCACGAGTGGGTGGGCGAGCTGATGTTCACCTACCGGCTGAACGGCGGCGCCTGGACCACCGCGCTCACCAACCAGTCGGCCGACGTCCGCGCCATCACCACCGGGCCGAGCTCGGTGATCGTCACCTACCAGAACTCGGGCAACGCCAAGGGGGTGAAGAACTTCAAGCTGGTCGAGACCTACGCGCTGGTCAACGACTACCTCTCCTGGCAGATCACGGTCACCAACACCAGCTCGCAGACCATGGAGATGGGCGACTTCGGGCTGCCGCTGCCGTTCAACGAGTACTGGACCCAGGCCAACGACGTCATCTACGAGACGCGGACCGTCTACCACTCGTTCACCGGCAACAACAACTCGTACATCACCGTCGAGCGGCCGAGCGGCGTGGGCCCCTTCGTCCTGATGGTCCCCGACCAGTCGACCGGCGCCGGCTTCGAGTACATGGACAACTGGGTGGCCAAGGAGCACTCGGGCAGCGCCTGGGCGGCGGGCGGCGGGACCCCCAAGTGGCAGAACGGGCTCGACGTCTTCTACATCCACTCCAACGTCATCAAGAGCACCAACCGCGGTTACCTCCCCAACACCAGCCTCACGCTGGCGCCCGGCGCCAGCCAGACCTACAGCTTCAAGTTCTTCAACGTCGCCAGCCACACCGACGTCCAGAACCGGCTCTACAGCGAGGGGATGATCGACGTGACGGTGGTCCCCGGCATGATGGTGGCGACCAACATGCCGGCCAAGGTCGACCTGCACACCTCGGCGGCCATCACCGCGGTGACCGCCCAGTACCCCTCATCGACCACCATCACCTCGCTCGGCACGGTGGCCACCGACCACAAGCTCTATCAGATCAGCTTCTCGCAGCTCGGCCAGAACAACGTCACCGTCAGCTACGGCAGCGGGATGACCACCACGCTGCAGTTCTACGTGCTGGAGCCGATCGACGCCGCGCTCCAGCGCCACGCGACGTTCATGGTCGCCAACCAGCAGTGGACGAGCGGCGACATGAAGGGCCTCTTCGACGACTGGATGATGGACAGCAAGGCCAAGCGCGGCGCCGAGGGGGGGAGCGGCTGGGGCGACGACTGGGGGTGGACGCACGGCGAGTTCCTGGCCGAGAAGAACGCCCAGACGCCGGTCGCCTCCGAGGTGACCGCGCTCGACACCTACCTGGCGGCGGTATGGGGGCGGGCCATCGACCCCTCGAGCTACATCGTGCAGGACTGGTGGTGCCCGCCGGGGACCAGCGCCAGCAACATCATGGGCTGCTACTACGACCGCGCGTACGCCTACCCGCACGCGTTCAACACCTTCTTCTCGATGTACAAGATCGCCAGCCTCTACCCCAACCTGATCAAGTACCAGCAGACGGCCGATACTTACCTGCTGCGCGCCTACGACATCATCCACACGCTCTACTCGGGGCACGGCAGCACCAGCACCGGCTACATGGGCGAGCAGACGCTCCCGGACATCGCGGCGGCGCTCTCCGCGGCGGGGCACACCGCCGAGGCGTCGTTCGTCAACACGTCGATCAACCAGCTCTACAGCGCCTTCTCGGCCAGCAAGTACCCCTACGGCTCGGAGTACACCTACGACAACACCGGCGAGGAGGCCGTCTACATGGCGGCCAAGCAGAACAACAACGCCTCGGTGCTGAGCAAGGTGAACGCCAAGTCGCGCGCCTGCCGCGGCCAGGAGCCGGTCTGGTACTACTACGCCGACCCGGTCACCCTCAACGGCGAGAACTGGTGGCAGTTCCAGTACACCGCCGCGCTGGCCGGCTACTGCCTGGACGACTTCGTGCGCAGCCAGTCGACCACCCCCGAGGTCGACGAGCGGCTGTCGTACGCCGCCAAGATCGCCAACATCAGCGCCATCAACTCGGGGCAGATGGACTCCAGCGCGGCCAACCTGGGGACGGTCGCCTGGACGTACCAGGGGATGAAGGGGAACGTCTACGTCAACAGCTTCGACCCGGCGAACAGCACCCTGCACGCCGACTGGCGGCAGATGAGCGGCGAGGCGGACCTGGGGCTGTTCGGCGCCATCCGCATCCTCTCCGCCGACGTGGCCACCGATCCGATCTTCGGGCTCACCGGCTACGGCTGCAACGTCTCGCAGGCCGGGAGCTGCACGGCGGTCACCCCGACCGACGGCGTGTTCAAGCGCCTCAACATGATCTCGCAGAAGCTGTCGTTCAGCCTCAACCGCGACCGCTACACCTCGGCGACCGTCGCCGGCGGCAACAACTACATCGGGTTCACTCTGCAGAACCAGACCGGCGACGCGCACATGACGACGCTGACCGTGAACGGGCTGGCCGCCGGGACGTACGCGGTGACCGTCGGCGGCGCCAGCGGCGGCTCGGTGACCGCGCAGAGCGGGAAGGCGACCACGGTGACCCTGTCGGTCGGGGCGGGGGCCACCACCGCGGTGCAGATCGGCTCCGGCTGCAACGGCTCGGTCGGCGGCGCGGGGGGCTCCTCGGGCACCGGCGGCACGACCGGCACCGGCGGCACCACCGGAACGGGCGGGACGACCGGGAACG
>DASZVW010000618.1:0-1782 GCA_035546895.1 Polyangia bacterium | reverse complement strand
CGCGCCACATCGAGACGACGGGGGCGCCCGTCAGCACCGTCATGGTGAAGGTCAGCGCCAGGCCGCTCAGCGCGTGCAGCAGCGCCAGCGAGGGGAAGGCGCGCACCAGCCAGGGGGTCCCGAGGTGCAGCGCCACGCTGGCGGCGCCGCCGGCGATGAAGCCGCGCTTGAGCCCGTCGCCGGCGCCGGTGGCCAGGAACAGGTGCCCCACGATCAGCAGCACCACCGGCATGGTGAAGAGGTGGAAGTGCGTCACTTCCAGGAGCTTCCGGTAGCTGATGGCCACCACCAGCGGCGCGTGGGCCTGCGCCTCGCCGGCCGGCAGGTCGATCGCCGGGCCGCCCGCCGGGGCCTCGGGCGCCGCCGGCGCGGCCTCACCGGCGTAGTAGCGCTTGATCCCGCCGGTCCCGGCGCCGACCAGGTCGGCGTAGAAGACCGCCGAGGAGACGATCCCCGCCAGCGTCAGCAGGCAGAAGGCGGTGTAGAGCAGCTTGGCCTCGACCCCCAGGTTCCAGAGTCGAAATCCGGACGACCCGAACTGGCGCACGGATCAGCGGTAGGCGCCGGGCGGCGACGCGCTGGCCACCGCGCCCGGGGCGGGCTTGGCCGTGGCGGCGACCACCTCGTCGACCAGGACGGTGGCCCGGCGGACGCCGACCGCCAGCGAGGCGGAGGAGATGGTGGCGCCGCTGACGGCGTCGATGTCGCGCGAGACGCGCAGCTCGTCGCGCGAAGAGCGCCCCTCGAACTGCTTGCGGAAGCGCGGGTCGCGCACCTCGTCGCCGCGCGGCTCGCGGTAGACCATGATCTCCACCCGCTCGACCATCCCCTGCGGCGACAGCTTGGTCGCGAAGGTGATCGGCTGGTGCAACCCCTTCTCGTCGTCGATGACCGCGTAGCCGTCGACCTTCCCCTGCGTGGTGGCCACGAACACGGTGTACTTGTCGAGCGCCGGCGTGTAGCCGAGGCGGCGGGCGACGCGCGCCCGGGTGGCGCCGTCGAGCACCAGCGTCCGGTAGCTCACCCGCTCGCTCTTGGGGAAGAAGGCGGTCAGCACCGCGCGGGTCGAGAAGTACTGCACCTCGGCGCGGGCCGGCGCGGCCACGCAGAGCAGGCCCGCCAGCGCGGCGCCGGGCAAGCCCAGCTTGAACATGATTTTGATAACCGTTCTCAATTGGTACCCTTTCTTATTAACGCCGCCGCCCCCCCGCCGTCAATGGGGAGACGCTGGAATGCGGAGCGCCCCGCAGGCGGGCGGCCGATCGCCGGGGCCGCGATCGCCGGGGCCGCGATCGCCGGGGCTGCGAAGGGTCGCCCGGCCGACAGAAACTCGCGGGCGCGATAAAAAAACGTCCGGCGCCACGCGGGATTGTGCGGCGACCTCTTGCTGGTGGGCGTCAACTGCGCGAAAATACTCGCGGCCCGTCTTCTGGGGGGAGGCGGCGGGCGGATCGCCATGTCGTCCCCCTCGGGTCTCACGCCCCCCCCGTCGCGCGCGGCCCCGCCGCCCGCCGACGGCGAGGCCGGCGAGGCGAGTCGCCTGGGCCTGCTGCGCCGGGTGGCGGCGGCGGTCGCGGGCGCGGCGTCGCTCGAGGCGTGCCTGGAGGCGGGGGCCCGCGCGCTCTGCGGCGGGGCGGCCGGCGATCCGCCGTTCGCGCTCGGGTATCGCGTCGACGTCGAGGCGCGCCGGGCGCGGCTGGTGATCGAGATCGGGCTGCCGGCCGGCGGGCCCGCGAGCCCGGCGCGGATCGATCTGGCGGAGGCGTCGGGCTGGCCGGTGGC
>DASZVW010000617.1:0-1744 GCA_035546895.1 Polyangia bacterium | reverse complement strand
ACGAAGTGGCGGCACTGGGCGGCCAGCGCGTCGGCGGCGTCGATGGGGACGGCGTCCCCGTGCGCCGCGGCGCCGGCGCCGGACGGGTCGTGGACCCGCAGCGCGCCGCCGCCGGCCAGCTCGTCGAAGCTGAGCGCGCGCCGGGTCCCCACCACCGAGAACCCCCGCCGCTTCTCGGCGGCGTGGCGCGCGGCGTGGACGTGCGCCAGCCGCCCGTCGCCGAAGTGCAGGGTCGCCCAGACGACGGTCTCCTCGCCGGGGGCGCGCCCGGCGCCGCCCACCGCCGTCACGCGGGCGGGGACCGCGTCGAAGAGGTGCAGCGCCAGCGAGACGTCGTGCGGCGCCAGCGTCCACCAGGCCGAGCCGGTCCGCCCCGAGCCGGGGGCGAGCCGCGCCGCCTCCAGCCAGAGCGTCTCGCCGAGCGCGCCCTCGGCGACGAGCTGCCGGGCGCGCCGCACGGCCGGGTGGTGCAGCAAGAGGTGCCCGACCGCCAGGACGCGCCCGCGGGCGTCGGCCAGCGCGCTCAGCTCGGCCGCGTCGGCGACCGTCAGCGCCAGCGGCTTTTCGACCAGCAGGTGCCGGTCGGCCTGCAGCACCTGCAGCCCCACCGGGTGGTGGCGCGGCGAATCGACCGCCACGAACGCCGCCGCCACGCGCGGATCGGCGAGCGCCTCCTCGAGCGCGCCGGTCAGCCGCGCCCCGGCGGCGATCCCGGCGGCGGCCGCGCGCCGGCCCGGCTCGAGCTCGCAGATCCAGCGCAGGTCGACCTCCGGCAGGCGGGCCATCGCGCGCCCGAGGGTCTGCCCCCCGGGCCCGGCGCCGACCAGCGCCACTCCGACGGGGTCCATGGGCGGCGAATCTAGCGACCGGGAGGCGCCCGCGTCCAGCGGCGCGTGTACAGAAGCGCGCGCGATCCGCCGATGTCGATCGGGCCATGGTCGAGCGTGGTCGGGGGTTGCTCGCGATCGGCGCCTGGGGGGCGTTGCTGGCCGGCTGCGCCTCGGCGACCACCGCCGCCGCCGGCCCCTCGCGCGAGCTGGTGATGTCCTACGACGACGCCCGGACCAGCGGCTCGGTGGCCTTCCCGACCGGCACCTACGAGAGCGTGGTGCGGTTCCAGCTCCCCGAGGGGGAGCACCAGGCGCTCCGGCTCTGCTTCCAGGCCGGGGCGCCCGGCAGCCTGGAGATCAACATCTACGGCACCACGCTGCTGGAGACGCCCGGCGATGCCATCCGCACCATGCAGCGCGAGGTGGCGCCGGAGGACATCTCCGACGGGCGGGACGGCCGCTGGGTGGTGCAGGACCTCGGCGATCTCAAGCCGCTCAAGGGGACCGTCTGGGTGGGGGTGCACCGGGTGGGCGGCACGCCGAGCATCTGGGCCAGCGGCGTCGTCTCCGGGCAGGCGTTCGTGCGCGACAACGATCCGACCAACCCGATGGGGCTGCTCCCGACCAAGCACACCCCGATGATCCGGCTCGAGCTCGCCAACTAGAACGGCCGCGGTTCGTCCGGCAGCCGGCGCTCGCCGCCCACGGTCGACGCGGCCGCGATCCGGGCCGCCAGCCAGCGGCCGGCCCCGGCGACGGCGGCCTCCAGCGCCTCGCCGCGGCCGAGCGCCACGGCGACCGCGGTGGCGAGCGCGCAGCCGGTCCCGCGGGGGCTCGGTCCGGCCACGTGCGGGTGGGAGAAGCGGCTGGCGCCGGTCCGGGTCACCAGCAAGTCGACCACCTGGCCGTCCGGC
>DASZVW010000616.1:0-2437 GCA_035546895.1 Polyangia bacterium | reverse complement strand
TCGCCGGCGGTGGCGACGGTTCCGCGGCGGCGGTCCCCGCCGGCGCGGCCGGGTTGGCGGCTCCACCGGGGGCGCCGCCCGAGAGGCTCTGCAGCAATTGTGGCAGGTCCTTCAGCGCGTCGTTGAGGTGGCTGAGCGCCTGCAGCGGGTGGCCGCTGTTGATGTCGACCATCCCGCCGAGGATGTCGCCGACAGCCTTCATGTTGCCGGGCAGGATCGAATCCGCGGCCTGCGTGACGAGCTTGCCCGGATCGGTCACCACCGAGGTGATGTCTGAGAGAAGACCCATGACGTTTCTCCTTTCTTCCCGCGGTCAGGCCGCGGCGCGCGGTTTGGAGGTCTTGGAGGTCGAGGACGCCGGCGTCGCCACCGACATTTCTCGCTGCGCGAGGGCCTCGCGGATCTCGCTGCGCATGAAGAGCAGCTTCGGCTCGTTGGGCTCGTAGGCCAGACCCTTCTCCAGCTCGGCGAGCGCCTCGGGGAGGCGGCCGAGCCGCCGCAGGGTGGCTGCATAGAGCGAGTACGACCACCAGTACTTGTGATCGGCGGCGACGAGGCCCCGGCAGAGGACCTCGGCCTCCGCGTAGCGGCCCACCTGATAGAGCTGGTAGGCGAGCGCCATGACGGCGTCGAGCGCCTGGTCGCTGATCCCGAAGATCGACTTCATGGTCGTCTCCTCGAGAAACCGGCGGGCGGCGGGGGTGAGCTGGGGATCTATCGACGTGTCGCTGCGCTGGGCCTCCATGGGCGCCTCCTTGGTGTGGTCCGTTGATGGACGGAGGAGGTTTCGGGTCCGCGCCGCGCGAGTTGCGCGCCAAAAAACAAAAACCCCGGCGCGGAGGCGATCCGGCCGGGGTCAGGTCCGGGGCGCGCCGCGCACGCCCGCTGTCTCGGTCAGCAGGAGAAGATGCGGTCCAGCTTCTCCTCGATCTTCACTTCCTTCGACTTGGTGGCCACCGCGATCTCCTTGATCAGCAGCGTGCGCGCCGTGTCCAGCATCTTCCGCTCGCCGAACGAGAGCTCCTTGTCCCCCTTGAGCCGCTGCAGGTCGCGCAGCACCTCGGCGATCTCGAACACCGAGCCGGTCTTGATCTTCTCCATGTACTCGCGGTAACGACGGTTCCAGGTCTGCCCCTCGACCGCCACCTCGCGGCTCTTGAGGATCTCGAACACCTCGTCGACCTCGTCGGCGCGAATGAGCTCGCGCAGGCCGACCGCGCCCGCGTTGCGGGTGGGGATCATGATCTTCATCCCGTTCTCGAGGATCTTCAGGATGTAGAACGTCTGCTTGTTGCTGGAGATCTCGCGCGTCTCGATGCCGACAATCTGTGCAACGCCGTGGGCCGGGTAAACGGCCAGATCACCCACTCGGAAAGTCGGCTCCATGACTACGTTCGCTCCTTGTTGAGGACGGTTTTCAAGGCCCGCGAACTCTATCACGCCAACCCCCTCAATTCAACGCATTCTCCGTCGGAGAGCAATGCCGCGCCGCGCACGCCAGGTTGTTGTCAGGTCGCGCTGCGGCGCAGGTGGTTCAGGATCGAAGCCACCGCGAAGCCGGTGCCGCCCTTGGCGACGTGTCCGTACTCCTTGCCGGCGCTGGAAGGGCCCGCGATATCGACGTGAACCCAGGGGGTCTCCCCGACGAACTCTTTCAAGAACAACCCGGCCGTGAGCGCGCCGCCCCAGCGCTCGCCGGTGTTCTTGAGGTCGGCGATCTCCGACTTGAGCTGTTCGGCGAGCCGCGGGGGCAACGGCATCCGCCACATCTCTTCACCCGCCTGCTGGGCCGTGGCCAGGAACGCGCCGGCCAGCGCGTCGTCATTGCTCATCACGCCCGCGATGTGCGGCCCGAGCGCGACCATGCAGGCGCCGGTGAGCGTGGCGAAGTCCAGCAAAGCGTCCGGCCGCAGCCGCAACCCGAAGGTGATCGCGTCGGCCAGCGTGAGCCGCCCCTCGGCGTCGGTGTTGTTGATCTCGACGGTCTTGCCGTTGAGCGAGCGGATGACGTCGCCGAGCTTGTAAGAGTTGCCGGACGGCATGTTCTCCGTGCAAGCGCAGAGCGCGTGCACCTCGACGGGGAGCTTCTCTTCCGCGGCGGCGATGGTCGCGGCGAGGACGGCGGCCGCGCCGGCCATGTCGGTCTTCATGTCGAGCATCCCGTCGTTGGTCTTGAGCGACAGGCCGCCCGAGTCGAAGGTGACGCCCTTGCCGACGAGCACGACGCGGCGTCGCGCCCCGGGCGGCGTCCAGCCGAGATGGATGAAGCGCGGCTCCTCGGTGCTCCCCTGCGCGACGGCCAGGAAGAGGCCCATCCCCAGCTCGGCGCAGGCGGCGCGATCGAGCACCTCGACCGAGAGGCCCGCCTTCTCCGCCCACCCGGTGGCCAGCGCGGCGAGGCGCGAGGGGGTCAACACGCCGGCCGGCTCGTTGACGA
>DASZVW010000615.1:0-3533 GCA_035546895.1 Polyangia bacterium | reverse complement strand
GCAGTCGACGATCATCTCCCGCAGGAGCTGGATCTCGTGCGGCCCGAGCTGCTGGCGCTCGCCGACGATCTCCTTCATCAGGTCCAGCATCCCACTCACCGCCGCCAGCGGGTTGGTGAGCTCGTGCGCCACGCCCGCGACCAGGCGCCCCAGGTTGGCGAGCTGGTCCCGCTGGACCAGCTGCGACTGACGATCGAGCGTCAGCCGCGGTTCGGGCGTCTCGGTCTTGAGCAGGCGTTCGCCTTCGATCCCCTTGATCGGTGTCAGCGGTACGCCGTGGGTCCCGGTCTTCGTTCGCCGCGCCTCCATCGCCTGGTGCCGTCCTTCCATGTCAGGAGCGATATGCAGAATCCGGACCGTCGTGACCGCCTCGCGGGACGGCGCCCTGACGGCCGGTCCGTCGGGATTCCGTCGGTGCGCCGGTCGCCGCGGCGACGGAAAGGCGACACCGGCGCGCGCGGGCGCTCATTGCGCGGCGGCGCTCGGGGTGCACGCGCTGCACGACTGCCGCTCGATCGCGGTGCGGGCGACCGTGTCGGCCAGCTCGAGCTTGTTCTCGGCGATGTAGGCGTAGTCGCGACAGACGCCGGTGTCGCCGTTGGTGGCAAACTCCTGGTTCGCCTTCTCCAGCGAGACGCGCGCGTCGGCCAGGTAGGGGGCCGCCAGCGTGGCCGCGGGGCCGCTGCTCGACGTGCTGTACGACAGCCGCGCCAGCACCAGCGTGGCGGGCGCGTCGGTCGTCGCGCAGGCGTTGGCGAACAGCGCGAGGCCGGCGGGGAGGGCGATCTTCAAGATGGCGAGCTTCATGACCCGACAGAAAAGCAAGGCCCGGACCAACCGCATACCCCAAGTGATTCCGCGACTTGAGGCCCAGGCCGTCAGGGCCCCGACGGCGGTCGGGCCGGCCTCCAGTCGGCCGCCTGGCACCGTCGCGCGCGCCCGTCAGGTCTCCGCGCTCCCGCCCAGGCGGTGCCCGGGGACGACCACGCGGAAGGTGGTGCCCGCGGGGCCGCTCTCGAAGTCGATCGAGCCCCGCATGGAGGTCACGATGTCGTGGCAGAGCGCCAGGCCGAGCCCGGCGCTCCCTCGGGTGGTGAAGAACCGCTCGAACAGGCGCGGCGCGATCTCGGGCGGGATCCCGTGGCCGTGGTCGGCGACGAGGAGGCGCAGGTCGCCGTCGGCCGACTCGGCGCGCACCTCGAGCCGGGCTTCCGGGCCGCTGGCGTCGAGCCCGTTCTGGAGCAGGTTCACGATCACCTGGCCGAGCCGCCCGGGCGAGGCCTTGAGCGGCGGCAGCGCCGAGACGACCAGGTCGACGTGGCACTCGCGGCGCTTGGCGGCCGCGAACAGGCGGACGGCGTCGCGGATCGCGCGCGCCGGATCGAAGACCACGTCCTCGTCGCCCGCCAGGCGGCCCATGTCGCGCAGCGAGGTGACCAGCTGGCCCATCCGATCGGCGGCCCGCTCGCACTCGAGCAGGAGGTCGCGGATGTCCTTGGCCGCCTCGGGGCGGAGCGGCGCCCCCTCGGCCGCCATCCCCTTCATGGCGTTGAACATGCTGGACATCCCGGCCAGCGGGTTGCCGATCTCGTGGGCGACGCCGGCCACCAGGCGCCCCAGGCTGGCGAGCTGATCGCGCCGGGCGAGCTGCTGCTGCATCTGCTCGACCATCAGCCGGAGATCGGCGAGCTCACGCTTGAGCCGGAGCTCCTGGCTGCTCTCGTCGGGCCGCGGCGGGAGCGTCGGACGGCCGATGACCGGCGTGTTCTTGCGGGTCCGCTCCGGGATGCGCGGCTTCATGAGCTCTGCCCCATTGTATCGGCGCCCGCCGGGATTACGAGAGCCGCCGGCCGGCGGCGGCCACCGGCGCTAGGCGCGGCGGGCGAGTCGCGCGTAGGTGACGCAGTCGACCTCGATCGCGCCGCCGACCCCCGCGATGGCCTCCGCGAGCGCCTGCTGGAGCGCCAGCAGCCGATCCGGCTCCAGGCGCTGGTGATCGCTGAAGGTGGTCACCATCCCGATCCAGGCCTCGGCGTCGAGCGTGCGGCTCCAGGGATACCGCCGGTCCTCGATCGCCCCGAAGGCGCCGCTCGCGGTCACCGGGTCGTCCCAGTCGCCGGAGACCGCGGGGACGTACCGCGTCGCGTGCGGGGCCAGCCGGCGGTAGACGGACTCCAGCGCCGCGACGGCCCGCTCGTCCGGCACCTCGGCGCTCCAGAACCGCGCCAGCGTTCCGCCAGGCCGGAGCACGCGGGCCGCCTTGGCGATGCCCCGCTCGGGATCGATCCAGTGCCAGGAGGCCCCGAAGGTCAGGAGGTCGAACCGCCGGCCGGCGTGGTCCCAATCCTCGAAGGTCGCCACCTCCACCGCGACGCCGTGGTCGCGGGCGAGGGCGGCCATCCGTGCGTCCGGCTCGACGCCCAGCACGGACACCCCGCGCCGGGCGAGGGCGCGCGCGGCCTGTCCGGTTCCGCACCCCACGTCGACGGCGCGCGCCGGCGTCAGCGCCGCCAGGTCGTCGATCAACGCCTCCGGGTAGCGGGGGCGATGGCGATCGTAGAGCGCCGCCACCGTCCCGAAGGACTCGGCGCGGGCGCGATCGCGGTGAACCGGCGACATCGACGCCGTTATACCGAATCGCGGTGGCTGTTTTCAGCCCGCCCTTCAGCGCTGTCCGAGGGCGCGCGGTGGGGCGAGGCTGCGACCGATCGCGGCGGGCGCCGGTTGCGCGGCGGCCATCAGCCCCCTCGTCCCCTTGGTCGTCGCGGACTTCGTCCGGACGGCGACGCTCTCCAGCCCGGTGAGCGCCCGGTGGACGCCCGTCACCACGACCAGCGCCAGCGCCAGCGAGAGGACCCAGGCGATCCCGGTCGTCACGATCAGCCGCCTCGCCGACATCTCCACCCTCCCGGTTCCAAGATAACCATCGGAACCGGCGGACGGGCCGGGGGACGGCCGGGCGCGGCGGGGGGCGGCGCCACACGCCTCAGCTCGGCCGGAGGCGCGCGCGCACCTCCCGCGCGGCGCGCGCCCCCGAGGCGAGGGCGCCGTGCACGGTCCCCGGGTGGTCGGCGTCGGTCGCCTCGCCGGCGAAGACGAGCGGACCGAGCGGCGCCGCCAGCGCCGCGGGCGCCTCCAGCCCACTCACCGGGATCCAGCTGTAGGCGCCGCGGGCGTACGGATCGGCCGCCCAGTCGTAGAGCCGGGGTCCTCGAGCTGCGCCAGCACCCGCGCCGGCGGCAGGCCGAGGGCGCGCGCCAGGCCGGCGGCCGCCGCCTTCACGAGCGCGAGGGCGCCGGCGCCGCGCCCGCCGGCGAGGAAGCGCGCGGCGTCCGGCCCCGCGGTCCACCCGACCAGGCTGCGGGCCGGCTGCGGGCGTGGGACCCACCAGGTGGGGACGGCGGCGCCCGGCAGGTGGAGAAAGCCGGCGTCCGGCGGCAGCCGCCGCCAGGGCCCCTGGCCGAGCGGCTCGCGCAGCAGCAGCAGCAGCTTGACGACGTTCCCCATCGCCAGCGCGGCGATCGCGCGGCGCT
>DASZVW010000614.1:0-3482 GCA_035546895.1 Polyangia bacterium | reverse complement strand
CAGCGGACCGCCTCCGAGGAGGCGCACCCGGGGCTGACCGACTTCTCGCGCCCCGCCGCCCCGCGGGCGGTCGCCCTCGGCGAAGGGCGCGGGCCCGCCGAGGCGCCGGGCGCGGTGGCGCGCCCCTCGACGGGGACGGCGCCGGCGGAGCTCGGCGCCCGCGACCCGCGCGAGAGCGGCGCCGACGTCGACGCGCGGACGCTCGATCGCCGCTACCAGCGCTACATCGACGAGATCCGCCAGCGCGTCCGCCGGATCCGCGAGTTCCCGAGATCGCTGGCGGTGCGCCTGCTCGAGGGCGAGACCATCGTCGACTTCGTGGTCGACGTGAACGGCCGCCTCGGCGATGGGCCCCGGGTCGTCAAGTCGTCGGGGTTCGAGGAATTCGACGCCGCCGCCGTCCGCGCCGTGCGCCGGGCGGCGCCGTTTCCGCCCATGCCCGACCCCGGGTCGGCCCGCCCCTTGTCGGTGTCGCTGCGCGTGATATTCGACAATCCGGTGGTCCGCTAGCCTCTAAAAACCAGGAGTATTCTCGGCGCCGCGGCGCTAGATTTGACACGCTGGGTGAGGCTGCGAGATGCGCGTGACCAGCCAACCAGGATCGGGCGCCGGCGGCAGAGGCCGCGGGGCGCCGCACACCGGCGGCCGGCGCGGCGGCCGCCGCCTCGGGTTCTGGATCGGCGTCGCGGTGCTGCTGCACGCCGAGCTGCTGTTCCTGGTCGGCATGGGCCTCTATTTCTACGCCCCCCGCAGCGCCGACCTGGCGCGCACGCTGGCCGCGGGCGACGAGGGGCCGTCGATCGACGTCGGGATGGTCGACGAGGACGCCGCGCGCGAGATCGTCGCCGACCTCGAGAAGCAGGAGGAGGTGCGCAAGGCCGAGGAGGTCCGCAAGGAGGAGGAGTCGGTCCACCCGCCCGGGCAGGTGGTCGACCTGCCGGCGCCGCGCGAAGAGCACCGCCCCGACAGCGCGAAGTTCGTCTCCGAGCACGACAGCACCGTCGAGCACGAGACCAAGAAGTACGGCCGCTTCCAGGACAACGCCCGCCAGGGCGATGCCAGCGGGACGGCGGCCAGCTCGCAGCCCGCGACGCCCAAGGGGGACGGCCGGCTGGCGATGCGGACGCCGGACCTGGGGCGGTACCTGCGCGGCGCCGGCTCCACCGCCGCGCAGCCCTCGCGCCTGGGGCGGATGGGGAGCAGCTACGGCGCGCCCGATCCGGGGCGCCCCGAGCCGGAGGGGGTCTTCTCCGGGGTGGGCGCCGACGGGCGGCCGCGCGCTGGCGGCGGCGCGCACGGCGGCTCGGGGCTGGCGCTGCTGCCGACCGACCAGCAGCTGGCGCGCGCGATCGGCGCCGGCACCCAGGACGCGCTCGGCAACATCGACGACGGCGAGGAGACGGCGCTCAACTCGAAGAAGTGGCGGTTCGCCTCCTTCTTCAACCGCGTCAAGCGGCAGGTCGCCGAGCACTGGCACCCCGAGGAGTCGTACCGCCAGCGCGATCCGACCGGGATGATCTACGGCAAGAAGAACCGCTACACCGAGCTGCGCGTGCAGCTCAAGCCAGACGGCAAGCTGGGGAACGTGGCGGTCTACCAGCCGAGCGGGCTCGACTTCCTCGATGACGAGGCGATCGAGGCCTTCAAGGAGGCGGCGCCGTTCCCCAACCCGCCCCGCCAGCTCATCGAGGCCAACGGGCTCATCAACTTCGGGTTCGGCTTCCTGTTCGACCTCAACGGTCCGCCCGAGATGCGCTGGTTCAAGTACTGACCGGGCGGACGGCTCTTGTACAGCGACGGGCGATGGACACCTTGACAGGGAGATCGTCGTCGTAGGAGGTCGGGGTCGCCATGAAGCTCGGCCGGCTCGTTTGGTCGAAGTGGGGCGCGCCGCTGGCGCTGGCGCTGGCGACCGTCCTGCCGGCGGCGACCCTGAACGCCGCGCCGGCAGAGCCGTCGCCGCCAAGCGGTTCGACGACGGACGCCCTGTCGCCGAGCAGCTTGCTCTCGGGCCCGTCGCTGTACGAGACGGGCAAGGTGGGGGTGGCGCCCGACTCGGCCCCCGCGCCGGCGCCGACGCCGGTCCCGCAAGAGCTGCCGTGGGCCGGCAACGGCGAGAAGTCGATCAAGCCGGTGGCGGCCGATCTCGCCAACGCGCCCCCGCCGCGGCCGCCCGAGGGGGTCATCGATCCGGCGCGGCTGGCCGACGAGCTCGCCGCCAACTTCGAGAGCGTCGACGACTGCCGCCTCGACGTCGCCCGCGACAGGCAGGTTTCGCCCGGGAAGGTGCTGGCCGACCGGCTGCTCCTGCGCCTCACGATCGAGCCCTCGGGGGCGACCGGCCCCACCGAGGTGGTGGCCACCACGCCGGTCGATCTCGACGTGATGGACTGCGTGAAGGCGGCCATGAGCCGCTGGACGTTCACCCGACCGCGCGGCGGCGCCGTCCACGTCGAGCGCACGTTCGCCTTCCGGAAAGTCCCCTGACGGGGGGGACCCCGATTTTTCGCGGGTTTTCGCCCTCCCCGCCGCCGCTCTTTCGCCGCGGCGGGCCCGAGCCGTGTTATGGATCGATCGCTCGGCATGAGCTCGGTCGGCGGGACCACGACGGTAACCGAGGCGGCCTCGACCGCCAGCGTGGACTCTAACCAGGCCGCGCTGGTCTGGTTGTTCCCGCGGCTCGGCGCGCCGGTCGATCTGCGCGGCGGCGGTCCGCGCGAGCTGACCATCGGGCGCGAGGAGAGCTCGGCGGTCTGCCTGTCGGGGAACGACGTCTCGCGCCGGCACGCCGTCCTCCGCGTCGGCCCCGACGGCGGCGCGCGCATCGCCGACCTGGGGAGCCGCAACGGCGTGCGGGTGAACGGGCGCGCCGTCGCCGAGTCGCCGCTCGGGGTGGGGGACGTGGTGCGCCTCGGCGGCTGGGTCGGCCTGGTCACCGGCAACCCGGGCCCGTTCAGCGAGATCGCGCCCGGCCTCTGGGGCGGGGCGGCGCTGCAGGCGGCGCTGGCGCCGCTGCGGCAGGCGGCGCCGAGCGATCTGCCGATCGTGCTCGAGGGGGAGACCGGCACCGGCAAGGAGCTGGTGACGCGCGCGCTCCACCGCTGGAGCGGGCGCCCGGGGCCGCTGGTGGCGGTCAACTGCGCGGCGCTCCCCGAGGGGCTGGCCGAGGGGGAGCTGTTCGGGTACCGCCGCGGCGCCTTCACCGGGGCCGACCGGCCGAGCGCCGGGTTCTTCCGCAGCGCGCACGGCGGCACGCTGCTCCTCGACGAGGTCTCCGACCTGCCGCTCGGCCTGCAGGCGAAGCTCCTGCGCGTGCTCGAGGAGCGCGAGGTGCAGCCGCTGGGCGAGATCCGCCCGGTGCCGATCGACGTGCGGGTGGTGGTGGCCGGGCAGCAGCCGCTCATCGAGGCGGTGCGGGCGGGGCGCTTCCGGGCCGACCTGCTGGCGCGGCTCGACGGGCTGGCGGTGCGGCTGCCGCCGCT
>DASZVW010000613.1:0-23049 GCA_035546895.1 Polyangia bacterium | reverse complement strand
TGGCGCCGGTGGCGATGATGGCGGCGGCAATCTTCAAGCGGCGAAGCAGCGGCGGCGCGAGCGATGTCAGGCGCTCCCACAGAAGTTGCTCGAGGCGCCAGTAGGTGACGATGACTGGGATGATCTCCAGCGTCAGAAATGCCGAGGTGAGGAGACCCCCGACCATCGGGGCGGCTATCCGCTTCATGACGTCAGCGCCCGAGCTGGTGGCCCAGAGCAGCGGGACGAGGCCGATGAGCATCGTCGACACCGTCATCAGCTTCGGACGGACGCGCTGGACCGTCCCCTCCATGTGCGCGGCGACGATGTCGTCGAGGTTGCGGATCATCCCAGCCGCCTTGCGCTTCCGGAAGGCCTGATCGATGTAGACGATCATCACGATGCCCGTCTGAGCCGCGAGACCTACGAGCGCAATGATCCCGACCCACACCGCCGTCGAGAGACGGTAGTCGAGCAGCCACATCAGCCAGACGCTGCCGATCAGGGCGAACGGGATCGACAGCAGGATGATCAGGACCTCCACGAAGTTCCGGAACTGCAGGAAGAGCAGCAGGACGACGATGAGGAGGGTGACCGGCACCACCAGCTTCATGCGGGCGAGCATCTCGGCGAGCTGCTCGTACTGGCCGGTCCACTTCAGGAAGTACCCGGGCGGCAGCTTCAACTCGCCGGAAGCGAGCCCCTTGGCGACGACCCCCTTGGCCTCGTTGACGTAGCCCCCGATATCGCGCTGGGCCTGATCGATATCGACGTAGACGTACCCGACAAGAAGGCCCGCCTCATCCCGCACCATGGGCGGGCCGCCGGCCACGCGAATGTCCGCCACCTGGCCGAGCGGGACGAAGGACTGCCGGTTCGAGGCAGTCCCCGGCTGAGACGCGTCGGGCATGGGGCCACCCATGGATGGCATCGGCGCCATCGACCCGCCGCCCGACATCGCCCCGTATTTCATGAGCCCCATCGAAGGCATGTCGGACGCCGAGCTCGGGCTGCCGGGCAACCGGGGACGACCACTTCCGTCGGGGGACATCCCACCGGAGGTACCCATCCCCTCCATGTTCTGCGCGAGGAAGACGGGGTGCGGCCAGCCGAGCGCGCCCGCCGAGGCGAACGTGGTCTTGGCGGGCGCCGTCTCCAGGGCGCCTTGCGTCCCCATGGGCATGCCCCCACCACCCATCGACCCGCCGCCGGAGCCACCGATGGGGACCAGAACGTGGCGCAGCGATTCCAGATCGCTCCGCAGGTCCTGCGGGTACCGGACGCTGATCGAGAACCGGTTGCGCCCCTCGACCGTGGTCCCGATCGGGGTGCCGCCGATGGCCGTCTCGATCACGTGCTCGACGTCGGCGACGCGCAGACCGTACCGGGCCAGCTCCTCCGGCTTTGGGATGATGTCGAGGTAGAGGCCGCCGAGATTGCGCTCGTAGAGGACGCTGCGGGTCCCCTTGATCGGCGCGAGCAGGTGCTCCAGGGAGACGCCGACCTTCTCGACCTCGTTCAGATCGGTCCCGAAGACCTTGATCCCGATTGGCGTCCGGACGCCCGTCGTCAGCATGTCGACGCGCGTCTTGATCGGCATCGTCCAGGCGTTGGTCCAGCCTGGGAACTGCATCTTGCCGTTCATTTCTGCCGTCAGCTCGTCCCAGGTCAGCGGCTTCTCCTCGGGCCAGACGGGCCGGAACACTGGCTTCAGCCATCCGGGGGCCCAGCTCGAGTACCAGCGCTCGTGGTGCTTCTTCCGCCATTCGTTCGTGGGACGCAGGCGCACTGTCGTCTCGACCATGGTGATGGGCGCGGGGTCCGTCGCGCTCTCGACCCGCCCCACCTTGCCGAAGACAGTCTCGACCTCGGGGAAGGAGCGCAGGATCCGGTCCTGGTATTGGATCTGGCGCTTGGCCTCCTCGATCGAGATGTTGGGGAACGTGATGGGCATGTAGAGCAGGTCGCCCTCGTTGAGGGGCGGCATGAACTCGTTGCCCAGATGCATCGCGACCGGGACCGCGGAGGCCAGCGCGAAGAGGCCGATCGCGACCGTCGACTTCGGCCGCCGGAGTGCCACGTACACGAACGGCTCATAGAGCCGGATCAGGAAGCGCGAGACGGGATGGTCCTTCTCGGGCTTGATCTTCCCGCGAATGAACAGGTCCTGCAGCGCAGGGGCGAAGGTGATCGACAGCAGCGCCGAGATCAGCATGACGAAGGTCTTCGTGTAGGCGAGCGGCTTGAAGAGGCGGCCCGCCTGTCCCGACAGCGTGAAAACCGGCAGGAAGGCCACGGCGATGATAAGCAGCGAGAAGAAGATCGCCGGCGTCACCTCTTTGGCCGCTTCGATGAGCACGCGGTGCCGGTCCGCGCCAGGCGGCGCGTGCTCCAGCTTCTTGTGACCCGCCTCGATCATGACGATCTGAGCGTCCACCGTGGCTCCTATGGCGATCGCGATGCCGCCCAGGCTCATGATTGTCGACGGGATGTCGAGTAGCACCATCGGGATGAACGACAGCGCCACGCTGATGGGCAGCGACAGGATCGGCAGCATCGAGCTGCGGAAATGGAGCAGGAAGAGCATGATCACGATGCTGACGACGACGGCCTCCTCGGTCAGCGCGTGCTTGAGCGTGTCGATCGAGCGCTCGATGAGGCCCGACCGGTCGTAGGCGACGGTCAGCTCGACGCCATCGGGGAAGCTGGGCTTGAGCTCCTCGATCTTCTTCTTGACCCGACTGATGACGTCGAGCGCGTTCTCGCCGTAGCGGGTGACGACGACGGCTCCGACGGCCTCCCCTTCCCCATTCCATTCGAGGAGACCGCGCCGGATGTCGGGTCCGAACCGGACCGTCGCGACGTCCTTGATGAGGAGGGGTGTGCCGCTCGGGCCGTTTGTACGGATGGCGATCTTCTCGATGGCGCCCAGGTCGTGGATATAGCCTTGCCCCCGGACGTAGTATTCACGGCCCGAAAACTCCAGGATGCGGCCACCGACGTCGTTGTTCGATTGGCGGATGGCGTCGATGACCTCGGTGAGCGTCACGCCGTAGGCGCGGAGTCGTGTCGGGTCGACCGTGACCTGGTACTGCTTCTGGTACCCGCCGACGCTCGCGACCTCTGCGACGCCGGGCACGCTTCCGAGCGCGTAGCGCAGGGTGAAGTCCTGAAAGGTTCGCAGCTCGTCGAGGCTGTGCTTGCCGCTCTTGTCCGTGAGCGTGTACTGGAACGTCCAGCCGATGCCGGTGGCGTCCGGGCCCAGCGTGGGTGTGGCGCCCTCCGGCAGGGCGCCGCGCAAGCCGTTCATGTATTCGAGGACTCGGCTGCGCGCCCAGTAGATGTCGGTCCCCTCGTCGAAGATGACGTAGACGAACGACATGCCGAACATCGAGAAGCCGCGCACGTCGCTGACGTGCGGCGTGCTGATCAGCTTGGAGACGATCGGGTAGGTGACCTGATCTTCGATGAGTGTCGGGCTGCGCCCCATCCACTCGGTGAACACGATGACCTGCGGATCCGAGAGGTCCGGAATCGCGTCGAGCTTCATCTTCTTGATGGCGACCAGCGAACCGACCAGCGCGAAGCCGACGCCCAGCAACACCAGCAGACGGTTGCGGGCGCAGAACTCGATGATTTTTTCGACCAGGACCGTGCTCCTCAGCGCCAGGGCTTCGGGATCGCCTTCTTGCAATCCTCTTCCATGGTTCCCATCCCGCGGTGTTGGACCTCGCACGCGCGGCAGGCCTGGTACTTGTCCGGGAACTTCCGCGCGTCGTAGTCGGCGTCGCAGGTCGAGGCGGGAGCCGTGGGTCCGCCGGCGGCGCCCTCCGAGGTCTGGCCCTCGATCGCGGCCCGCAGGCGGCTCTCCGAGTCGACCAGGAAGTTGCCGGTCGTCACGACGGTCTCGCCCTCGGCCACGCCGCTGAGAATCTCCGCCTTGTCCTTCACCCGAGCCCCGACTTTCACCGTGCGCGGCTCGAAGTGACCGCCGTCCTTCGCGACGAACAGGTAGTGAGTTTCACCGGTGTCGACGATGGCTTCGGTGGGCACCATTAGACCGGAGGCGGCAGGGAGATCGAGGTAGATGGTGCCGTACATCCCCGGCTTGAGACGCGGCCCGTTGCGGTCGAAGCGGTTCCTGAACTCGAGCCGAACCTTGAGCGTGCGATTCCCGGCATCGAGAACCGGGTAAATGAACTTCACCTTGCCGGTGTGTGACTCACCCGGGAACGACGACAGCTCGAGGCGCGCCTTCTGGCCGACCCGCGCGCGGGAAATGTCCTGCTCGTAGACGTCCGCCGAGACCCAGACCTCCGAGAGGTCGGCCACTTGGAACAGCACGGTCCCCGGCTGAACCGCTACCCCAACCACGGCGTTCTTGCCGACCACGTAGCCTTCGACCGGCGACCGGATGGCAATCGCCTCGGCGGCCTTGCCCGTTCGCAGCACCTCGTCGATCTCCTGCGAGGAGATCCCCAACAGCTCCAGCCGCCGGCGGGCATTCGCGTCCAGCCCCGCCGTGAAGTCGTCGTGCTCGTGCGGCGCCTTCGCCTCGCCGGATCCGTTCGCCGTCCATCCGCGCGCGACGAGCAGTTCCTGCTCCGCGCGCAGAACATCGGGGCTGTAGATCGTGGCCAGCACCTGGCCACGGCGTACACGTTCGCCAGTCTCCGACACCGCCAACTTTTGGATCCACCCGGCGAATCGCGTGGTGACCTGGGCGAGCCCCCGCTCGTTCGGCTCGACGACCCCGGTGGTGCGAAGCTCTCCCCCGATCGCCTCGCGTGTCACCTTCGCCGTGCGCATCCCGATGAGCTGGATCCGGTCGGGCGTGAGATCGACGTCGGAGAGCCCGGCGACGCCTGCAGTCGCGGGTGCGGTCTCGGCGGCCGGAGCGTTGGCCGCCGCAGGCCGGGGCTCCATCTTCATACCGCAATCTGGACAGCGGGCGTTCGGATCGTCGGATGTTCGGTTCGGATGCATCGGGCAGTAGTACTTCCCACCCACGGTCGGACCGGCAGCGCTCGCCGCCGGTTTGGCGAGGGTTGGCGGCTTCGTCTTTCCTTCGGGCTTGGGCACCAGGGTCATGCTGCAGATCGGGCATTCCCCGGGGTGGTCCTGCACGACGGACGGGTGCATCGGGCAGTAGAAGAGCTGACCCGTGGACGCGCTCTTGGCGTCCCCGAAGTGCACTCCGGCGAAGTGCATGATCGAACCCGTTGCCACGATCGCCGCCACCACCACCAAGACCCATCGAACGGTTGCCATCGTTTTCACTCCTCGCGGCGGCGCCGGCGGCGATTCGTCCACGACCCGTAGGTGCTCGGAAGGTGTCTGTTCCTCGGTGTGGTCGTCTGTGATTCGGGTCGTCATTTGCTGGCTCCTTCGACGGCCAAGGTCCCTGCTGCCCGCTCGAGATCGGCCTGGCTGGAAGCCAGCTCGGCGAGGGCGCGGACGCGTTCGATCCGCACTTGTAAATAGGAGCGAAGCGCATCGAGCACCGCAATCGCGTCGCTTCCGCCCGTCGCATACGCGGCCTGCGTGGCGTCGAGGCTTCGCTTCGCCTGGGCGAGGAGATCCTGGTCGATGATCGTGAACGACTGGCGGGCTGACTCGAGACGCGCGGCCGCGTCGTGCAGCTCGTACCGGACAGCGTTGCGGGTCGACTCGAGCGCGTTCTGCTCAGCCTGGGCCGTCAGCTCGGCCGCGCGCTCCTCTTCGCTGCGCCGCTTAGAGAGCCAGGGCAGGTTGATCTGGACCATCGCGCCGTAAGCGTGATGCGTCTCGGCGCCCATGGGCTCGTACCAGTAGTCGAGGCCGACCATCACGTCCGGGTAGTGCGCAGCACTGCGCGCACCGTCGACCAGCGCCTGGCTGCGGCGCACGGCACGCCCGGCAGCGTCGACCTCCGGTCGATTCGCGTCGAGGCCCCGTTCGAGCGCGGCGACGTCCTTCGTCGGCGTGACGGTCAGATCCTCGGGCGGTCCGAGCGGCGCGTCGGACGGTCGGTCCATCAGGGCGTTGAGCAGCGCGCGGCTGGAACGCTCCTCGCGCTCGATGCGGGCCACGTCGGTGTGCAGCCGGGTCAGCTCCACCTCCAAGCGCAGGACGTCCTGGAGAGTGCCGTGGCCAGTTCGCTGGTTCAGCTTCGCGAGCTCCAGCACCCGGGAGGTGAGCCCGACGTGTTCGAGATGTAACCGAAGCTCTTGGTCGGCGGCATAGTAGGTCGCGTAAGTTCGGCGCACCTGGGCGGCGACCTCCTGCCGGCGCGCGCGCGAGGAATCGCGGGCGCTCCCCGCATCTTCGGCGGCCGCTCGTCCCTTGGCGTCCAGCGATCCCCAGGCCGGGAACATCTGGCGCACCCCCACCATCAGGGTGTCGGCGCGCGAAAGGTCGTAGGGCCGCGACAGCGGAACGCCCCACTGTTCGTACTTGGCCTCGAGGTCGGGTAGCCGCGATGCTGCCTGACTGCGCATCTCGGCGGCCTGCGCCCGCGCCTGGTTCTCGGCGACGTCGCGGTTCCGCTCGAGCGCGATCCGGGTGATCGTTTCGAGCCGCGCGGTGCGCGCCAGCTCAGCGTCATCGGTCGCCGAAAGAGCGGGCCGGCTCGTGGTGGGCGCTGCGGGCGAGTCTGTTTCGGCCGCCTGGGCGGCGCCCAGCAGCGTTGCGGCGGTGAAGATCGAGGTGGCGGTGAACGAAACGAGTTTCATGGACGCGGCTCCTGCAGAGACCAATCGCCTGGCGAAAACGACAGGGGCCGCAGGTCCGGGCACGTCCCGGCGCGAGCTCACCTTGTCGGGTGCTCGAGCGCTGTCCCGGGAGCGGGTTCGATGCAGGAACGCCAGACAGTTCCCGAACGGGGCCCGCTGCCGCCACGCCACGTCGAGGGCGCGAGGTCAGCGCAGGGCGCCGCCGTTCAGATCAGGAACGCGTGTTTGAGGAGGATGAGAGGCGGGCCGTCGGGCGGAGGGCCTTGCGCCCGCCAAATACGAACCGGTCGATCCAGTGAACCCAGCCCAAGAGCAAGGGGTACAACGGGGACCACAGCGGCGGTGACCCAGTGGACGTCGAGTCCGTCGTTGGCCGCCGCTTCCACAACCGGCCGGTTGCTCCCGGTCATCTCCTGGTCGCAGCAATCCTGCGCCTTGGCGACCGGCCCGGGGTCCTGGTTCTGGTCGTCGTGCGAGCAGCAGCACATCGGGCGCAGCCGCCCATCGATCCGGCAGCGGAGCATCATCTCCCCGGGCAGATACACGGCGACCAAAAGCAGCGGCGCGAGCGCCACCAGCTTCTGCCAGATCGAGAATCGCCGTGAGTTCAAGCGTCCTAGAGAGTCTGCCATCGGAGGAAGCCTGTCAAATCGAGGATAAATATCGCGGGTTTTGAAGTGACGGCCCGACCCCGATCGCTCGGGGTCGGGCCTGTTTGTGCGTTCGGTACCTACCGAGAGCAGGCGAGCATGAACGCCACCGTCGGCTTGGTCGCCCCGCACGTGGCGGCCGTCGGTTGCGACGCCGTCGGCGTGGCAGCCGGCGCCTCGGCCCTGGCCTGCTGCGCTTCCGCCCACTGGACGAGGCCCGTCTTGTAGGCCACGCCACCCATCGCGCGGTACTGCGCCGCAAGCTGCGCGTAGTGCTCAGCCTCCGGCGACTGCACCGACGCGACCGGCGCTCTCAGCTGCTCCGCCAGCGCGGCGTACTTCGCCGCGTCGGCATCGGCGCGCTGAACCAGCCCGGTTTTCCAGGCCACACCGCCCAACGCCCGGTACTGCTGGCCTTGCTCCCGGTAGTGCTGCGCCATCGCGTCGGCAGCCTCGGGGGTGGTCACCTCCGATTCGCCAGCGAATGCCGCGGTTGAATGGGTGCCCACCAGCAACGCGCCCAGAACCAGACTGGAGAGAACAGAGATCGCCTTCTTCTTCATCGTCATGACACACGTATCCTTCCTTCGGAACCAAGTCCCATGAGCCTTTCGGCCGAGGGCGCCACAGGACGACGCGCGCCTCGGTCCGCCGTACGCAAACGGCGGCGGCTCAGATCAGGAAGGACTGCTTGCCGAGAAGGATCGGGACCGCAGGCGGCGGTGGATGGGCCCACCTGGCCGTTGGCTCGATTCGAGACGCGTTCCCGAACCAGTGAAGATCAATCGAGGCGACCACCGCCAGAGGCCGCGGTCGGGCCACCGCGGCCGCGCGCGCTGTGGCCACGCTTGGACCGACGGGGGCCCTCGCCTGCGTTACGTCGCAGCAGCAGCGCCCCGACAGGGTCGCCTCGGCGCTCTGAGAGGCCGCGGCCCCGCTGTGGGCGTCCGGACAACAACAGCTGGCGCGCTCGACCAGATCGCCGCGGCACAGGAACATCGCCGGCACCGACGCGAGCGCGACGCCCGCCATCAGCGGAACGATCGCGAGCGCGATCCAGACGCGGCGAAGGCCCTTGAGGTTCATGTTCCTAATACGATCTGACCCTTCGGCAGTTACACGTCAAACCGAAGAGCTTCGAAAAAATAGAACCGCCTGGGACTCGAGCCCATTCCCAGGGCGATCCTGACGCGTCCGTACGTTGGCCGAGCTGCCGCCCCGCCGGGCTGGATGGACCCGGCGGGCAGCCGCTCGGTCGGGCGAGGACCTATTTCTTGTCCATGTCCATTCCGCCCATGTCGCCGCTGTCCTTCTTCTTGGACTTCTTCGACTTCTTCTCCTTCTTCATATCGCCGCCCTTCTCGTCCTTGGGGGCGTCTTCGGCGCGCGCGATCGTCCACGAGGTCGGAAGCAACACGGCCAGCACCAAGAAACATGCGCGGATCAACTTCATGTTCGTCTCCTATGTTCGATGTCGTGACGCTCTCCCTGTGAGAGCGCGCGCATGATACCGACAACCAGCAGAGCCAACGCGGCCGCGGATGTAAACACTTCGTCAACAGGTCGAGCCCACCCTCTGGCGCTTGACCGATGTGGCAAGCTCCAAGCCGCATGGACGCGCCATCTCCCGGATCGCCGAACCGGATCCTGGCCGAGTACCACAGCCGGTTCCTCGACTTCCTGCGCCGCCGGGTGGCCAGCGACGCCGTGGCCGAGGACATCCTGCAAGACGCCTACGCAAAGAGCCTCGAGAAAGTCGACGAAACCCGGGGCGCGGACAGCGTCGTGGCCTGGTTTTATCGGATCCTCAAGAACGCCGTCATCGATCACTATCGAGAGGCGGGGATCGAACAGCGGGCTCACGACCGGTTCGAGCGCGAGTCCGAGACAGCGTTCGAGCCCGAGCTACGCGACAACATCTGCACCTGCGTGAGCGCCGTGCTACCCACGCTCAACCCGGCGTACGCCGAGATCGTTGGCGAGGTGGAGCTCGGCGAGCGCTCGATCGCGGAGGTCGCTTCCGAGAAGCATCTCACGGTGAACAACGCGACGGTGCGACTGCACCGCGCGCGGGCAGCGCTCCGGCGCCGACTGGTCGAGGTTTGCGGCGCCTGCAGCACCCACGGCTGCATCGACTGCACCTGTCGGAAAGGCGCGTGAGCGGGTCGAGCCGGGTTAAGCGATTGACAGGCGGGCGGGCGCTGTTTCAGAGTCGTCCTCGATGTGGGGCAGACGAAGATCGACGGTCTTGCGGGTGGCAGCCCTGTTGCCGCTACTCGCAGCCAGCGTCTTGCCGACCCAGATCCGTACGCTGGTCTGCCGCTTTACGGGCGCGATCATGCGGCTCGAGGCCTGCTGCCCGTCGGATCTCGAAGAGAAGACCGCGCCGGTCGCCCAGTTGCTCGGAGAGAGCTGCTGTCTGGCCAAGGTCGTCGACTTACCGAAGTTGCTCTCCGACCACCAGCCCGATGGCTCGCCGACTCTCCATGAGCAGGCCCTCGCCGCCGGGCCAACCGTCGAGGTTCTCGTCCCGGTGGTTCGCTGGACACCCTTTCACGCCGTCCGGCCACCGCCTCACGGTCCCCCGCTCATCCTCCTCAAGCGTTCGTTCCTGATCTGAGCGTCGCTGCTCGCGCGGCTTGACGCCGGAACACGGCTCGGCCGCGCATCCCGCGGAGTGAACAGCACGCGCGCGCGTGCGCCGCGCCCCCGCGCGAACGCAGTCGATCCCAGGGTTCGAAGCTAGGAGGACTTCATGTCGATCCGTATCCCCGTGGCGTCGAGAACCACGGTCATGGTTGGACTCATCGTCGCCTTTTTCGCTATCGCCGCAGTGCGAATCGCGCATGCCCATAAGGGACACGGAGCAGGACACGCTCCGGCACCCACGCCCGACGAAATTGCGGCGTTCGAAAGAGCAAAGCCAGCGTTCGAGCTGCACTGCTTCCGGTGTCACGCCGCCAGCGGCAAGAAATCGAAGCCCAAAGCCCTCGCTCACATCGCGATGGACGGCTATCCGTTCGGCGGACATCACGCCGACGAGGCGGGGAGCGTCGTCCGCGAGGTCATCGGTGCGGGGGGCGGCAAGCCGACCATGCCGTCCGACGACCCGGGCGCCGTGGCCGGCGAAGATCTCACCCGGATTTTGGCGTGGGCAGACGCGTTCGAGCACGCCCACCCCGCACGCAAGGACGAAGAAAAGAAAGAGAAGATGAATGCGCACTGAACCATGTCTGCTCTCGAGACTCCTCCTGCCTGTCACGTTGCTCGCGGGTGTAGCCTGCGCGACGGAGCCGGCTCCGCGACCGGTAAAGCTCGACCCATCGAACCCGAGCGCTGCCGAGTCCGCGCCGCTGAGCGCTGGCTCCCTGGCGCCCGCCCCTAGCCCCGCGGTTCCACCCCCGGCGCCAGCAGAACCTCTCGAGAAGACGGAAGCGGCGCCCGACGGCGGCGTCCCCAACAAGCCAGGCGCGACCCTTTACACCTGCCCGATGCATCCGGAGGTCGTCTCGGACAAGCCGGGCAAGTGCCCTAAGTGTGGAATGACGCTTGTCCCGAAGACACAGAGTGAGGCGCACCCATGAACCGACCGGTAGCCATCCTCCTGTTGGTCGCGGCCAGCGCCGGCTGCGCGGGCGTTACGCCAGAGCGCGGCCACGACCAAGTCTCCGCGCTCGTCGGCGATCGGACCGGGCACAAGACGCGCTGGGAGAAGGGACCTCCCGACGACGCCCAGATCGCCGACTGGGTCCGGAAGGTCACCGCAGCGGGACTGACCCAGGATAGGGCCGTCGAGATCGCGCTGGTCAACAACCCCAGCTTGCAAACGACCTACGAAGAGCTCGGGGTCTCCCAGGCGGACATGGTGCAGGCCGGGCTCTTGCGCAACCCGGCTTTCGGTCTCGACCTGGGGTTCCGACTGAACAACGGCAAGACAGATGAAGTTCGCGTCTCCCTGGTCCAGGACCTGCTCGATCTCCTCGTCCTGCCCTTACGCAAGCAGATCGGGCGCGAGGAGTTCGAGGCCGCGACGCTGAACGTCGCCAACCGCGCCCTCGAAGTCGCCGCCGAAACGCAGAAGGCGTTCGTCCTCGCCCAGGCCGATGTCGAGTTGGTAGCGTTCCGCCGAACAGTCGTCGAGGGGGCCGCCGCTGCCGCCGACCTTTCGGCACGACAGCTCGAGGCGGGCAACGTGAGCGAGCTAGATCGGGCGACGGAGGCGGCGAACTACCAACAGGCCAAGCTCGACCTTGCCCGCGAGGAGATCGACCTCCTCGAAGCCCGCGAGAAGGTGAACCGCCTGCTTGGCCTGTGGGGCGAGACCACCAGCTGGCGTTTCGCCGAGGAGCTTCCTCCGATGCCGAGCGCTGACCCGAAGCTCGATCACCTCGAGTCGTTCGCCATGTCTCGGCGCCTCGATGTCGCGGTGGCGAAGCGCCGGGCGGCGCTCCTCTCCAAGGCCGTCGACCTCGCGCGGAGCACCCGCCTCATCGGACGGCTCGATGTCGGGGTGGACATGCACCAGGACCCGAACGGTCCCCTGCTGCTCGGACCGAACCTGGTCATCGAGCTGCCGATCTTCGATCAGCGCCAAGCGGTGATTGCGCGGCTCGAGGCGCAGCGCCGCGAGATGGAGCGCCGGCTCCAGGAGGTCGCGATCGACGCACGCTCGGAGGTCCGCCTGGCTGCCCTCCGTCTGGACACCGGCCGCCAGATGGTCTCCCACTACCGCGAGGTCCTCGTACCGCTTCGGAAGACGATCAGCGAGCAGGCGCTCCTCCACTACAACGGGATGTTCATCAGCGCGTTCCAGCTCCTGACGGTGAAGCAGGGTGAGATCGACGCCCGCCGAGGTTACCTGGAGTCGCTGCGTGACTACTGGATCGCACGCGCGGAGCTGGCGCGCGCACTCGGCGGCTCGCTGCCGCTCGCACCGTCGCCCTCGGCGGCGCCGGCCGCACCACCTCCCACCTCCCCGCCTCCGCCCCCAGCTCCCGCGTCCGATGGAGACCACCATGGCCACTGATTCGAAGAAGAACGAGACCGGCTTGTCGCGCAGGTCGCTGCTGGTGGCTGGCACCGTCGGCGGAGCGCTTCTGTCGTCCACCGGCACCAGCCTCGCTGCCGGCAAAGCGAACGCCGGCCCGAAGATCGCGCCGGGGCAACCGCGGCGCGACTACCAGCCGGTCGTCGTACCGAACGGCGCGAAGTTGCCCTGGAAGCTCGTGGATGGCGTGAAGGTGTTCCACATGGTCGCGGAGGAGGTCGACCAGGAGCTGGCGCCGGGGCTCAAGGTCAAGTGCTGGGGCTACAACGGCCGCGTTCATGGCCCGCTGATCGAGGCGGTGGAAGGGGACCGCCTGCGCATCTACGTGACCAACCGGCTGCCGGCCGCGACCACGGTTCATTGGCACGGCGTCAAGCTGGTCAACGGAATGGACGGGGTGGGAGGCCTGACCCAGAAGGCGATAGCACCGGGCGAGACGTTCAAGTACGAGTTCACGCTGCGCCAGAGCGGTACCGCCATGTACCACTCGCATCACGACGAGATGACCCAGATGGCGCTCGGGATGACTGGCCTCTTCGTCATCCACCCCCGGCGTCCCCGCACGCGCGTCGATCGGGACTTCGCGATCATGCTCCACGAGTGGAGGGTCGATCCGGGTGCCAAGCGCCCGAGCCCGAACGAGATGACCGAGTTCAACATGCTGACGATGAACGCGAAGGCCTTCCCAGGGACGGCGCCGCTTGTCGTCCGCACCGGCCAGCGCGTCCGCATCCGGATCGGGAACCTGTCGGCCATGGACCACCACCCGATTCATCTCCACGGTCATTCGTTTCACATCACCGAAACCGACGGAGGCGAGATCGCGCCGTCCGCGCAGTGGCCCGAGACGACGGTCCTGGTTCCTACCGGAAGCACCCGCACCGTCGAGTTCGTGGCCGACGCCCCGGGCGACTGGGCGATGCACTGCCACATGACCCACCACGTGATGAACCAGATGGGCCACGGGGCTCCGAACCTGATCGGCGTGAAGCCCGGCGACCTGGACGAACGCGTACGCAAGGTCGTCCCGGGCTACATGACGATGGGGGCGACCGGGATGGCGGACATGGGCGAGATGGGGATGCCGGTCCCGCCCAACAGCATCCCGATGCTCGGCGGCAAAGGGAAGCACGACACCATCACCATGGGAGGGATGTTTACGATTCTGAAGGTGCGCGACGGGATCCGCAGCTACCAAGATCCGGGTTGGTACGAGAACCCGCCGGGAACGCTGGCGAACACGGCCGCAGCTGCCGACCTGCGCCGCGACGGCATCGACGTCGACCACCCGCCGAAGGCGGAAGACGACTCGGCGACATGAGCGATCGCGAGCAGGAGCCGGCGCCCTTCGTTCTCGTCGTCGACGACGACGGGACGTTTCGGACCGTCCTGGCTCGCTCTCTCCGCTCTCGTGGCTACGACACCGACGTCGCCGGAAGTTACGACGAGGCTATCACTCGCGTCATGCTGAGCGCGCCGCAGGTTGCTCTCGTGGATCTGCACATGCCCGAGCGTTCAGGCTTCGAGCTCATCGACGCGATCAAGCGCATCGACCCGACCACGGTGTTCATCGTGCTGACGGCAGACCAATCCCGCGAGTCGATGGAGGCGGCCGCAGCGCGTGGCGTATTCCGATACCTGACGAAGCCGACCGACGCAGACGAGGTCATCGCGGCGCTGGAGGCTGCCCGCGCCCTCACATGACCATCTGAACCAGATCCACGGTTGCCGCAGTCTCGAGGCCGGTTCGTTTCACGCCCTGTCGCAACCGACGTTCAGTGCATGTGGTGACTCATGCCGCCCTTGAGGATGTGGACGGTGACCAACGTTCCCAACCCAAGCGCGACTATCAGCGCGATCTTGAGCGGTGAGCTCCGCTCGACGCCGTCGGGGGACGCGGTGGCCTCCGATCGCGCTCGTCGACCGACCGCGGTGAGCCCCCACGGCTTGTAGATCGACAGTGTTGTCGTCACGAGTAGCGCGAAGACAGCAAGGCTGGCATCCACGACGAGCTGGGTTCGGAGGGCGGCGAAGGCCGGATCCGATAATGTTCCGACCGAAACGGCCGCGTGCCTCGCCGCCGCGGCCACGGCGGTGAACTGGTGCAGGATCAAGAGCACGGTCGCCAAGAAGGTGAGCACCAGCTTCGTCGCCACCCACCAGTACTTGAACAGTCCCCAGCGCGTCCCGAGGCCCTGAATCAACCCGGTCAGCAGCGAGACGAGGCTCATGGGAAGAATGGCGGCCCAGCCGATCACGTTCATCGTGAGGTAGGCGCCGCGGACAAGGTCGGGATTCCGGCTCGTCTCCCCAGCGATGGCGAGGACGAGGAACGCCACCACCGCCCCCAGCCACCCCACGGAGAACGTCACGTGGGTGGTCAACAGCAGCTTTCGGAGAGGAGGCGACATCGACCAGCTATCTCCAGCGACGGTCTCGGTGCTCATGATCGCTAGTTTACGATACACTCTGTCTAGATCAAGACAAAGTGTACCGATGACCGCAGGGCCGTATACTGGTTGCGTGCCGAAGCTCTGGAACGACACGATCGCGGCGCACCGCCGAGACGTGCGCGACGCGATCCTGCAGGCGACGGCGGCTCTCGTGGCCCAGCAAGGGCTGGCCGCCGTGACCATGTCGCAGATCGCCGAGGACACGGGCATCGGCCGCGCGACCCTCTACAAGTACTTTCCCGACGTCGAGTCGATCCTGGTCGCCTGGCACGAGCGTCACGTCGCCGGGCACCTGGAGCATCTTTCCCGATTGGCGAAGCAGAGCGGTACCGCCCGGGAACGCCTGCGGGAGGTGCTCGAAGCTTACGCGCTCATCATGCATCACCGGCACGAGCCCGAGCTGTCGGCGCTGCTCCACCGGGGAGAGCACGTCGTCCGCGCCGAGCGCCGGCTTCAAGAGTTCATCCGCGAACTGCTGGCCGAAGGCGCGAAGGCAGGCGAGGTCAGGCGTGACGTGGCGCCCGACGAGTTGGCCCAGTACTGCCTCCACGCCCTGACGGCCGCCGGGGGTCTCTCCTCGAAGGCAGCGGTCGATCGCCTGGTGGCGGTCACGCTAGCTGGGCTGCAGTCCGCCTCCCGACGCTGAGGCGAGGCCTCCGCCCGGTCCCTCGGGCGGTACGGGAACTGCAGCAGTGGGTGTAAGGCCCAAGAGCGTCGTACGTATCCCTCGTATGAGGGGGCCGCCGAAAGACGGAGACCGGACCATGCACAACCAGCACGAACCCCATCACCCAATCGGGGATCCACATCCGCCCAAGCCCCTTCCCGTGGCGACAGGGCCTCAGGAAAGGGACCCGGTCTGCGGCATGAATGTGCCCCCGAACGCGCCCCTCCAGAGTGTCTACGGCGGCAAGACGTATCGCTTTTGCGGCCAGCGATGCCTCGACCGGTTCAACCAGGACCCGGCCAAGTTTGTCGGGGGGCGGGAGGCTGAGGCTGCTCCGAAGGCACCTGCGTCCAGGGCGCCCGGAGCTGAGGTCCAGTGGACCTGCCCCATGCACCCGCAAATCGTGCGCGACACGCCCGGGAGCTGCCCCATCTGCGGGATGGCGCTGGAGCCGAAGACCATCAGCGCCGAGCCGCAGCGGAATCCCGAGCTCGTCGACATGTCGCGCCGGTTCTGGACCGCGACGGCGCTCACCGCGCCGCTGGTGCTCCTCGCGATGGGTGAGCTCGCGCTGGGCGACAGGTACGCTCAGCTACTCTCACCCCGCCTACGGACGTGGATCGAGCTCGCGCTGGCGACGCCCGTCTGCACGTGGTCGGCTTGGCCGTTCTACGTGCGGGCGGTGCAGTCCGTCCGTAACCGCAGCCTCAACATGTTCACGCTGATCGGGCTGGGCGTGTCCATCGCGTTCGCGTACAGCTTGGTCGCCGCGCTGGCGCCCAACATCTTCCCGGCGTCATTCCGGGAGCACGACGGTCAGGTCGGCGTCTACTTCGAGGCGGCGGGGGTAATCGTCACGCTCATCCTGTTGGGGCAGGTGCTGGAGCTCCGGGCGCGCAGCGCGACCGGCGCCGCGATCCGTAAGCTGCTCGGGCTTGCGCCGAAGCTCGCCCGCCGGATCGGCGCCGACGGCAACGAAACCGACGTCCCGCTCGAGGCCGTGCAAGTAGCCGATCGCCTGCGCGTTCGGCCCGGCGAGAAGGTCCCCGTGGACGGCGTCGTCGTCGAGGGTCGGAGCCACGTCGACGAGTCGATGGTCACCGGCGAGCCGATCCCCGTTCAAAAAGAGGTGGGTGCCAAGGTCGTCGGCGCCACCCTGAATACGTCAGGGACGCTGGTCATCCGGGCCGAGAAGGTCGGTGCCGACACGTTGCTCGCCCGGATCGTGGCAATGGTCGCCGAGGCGCAGCGGAGCCGAGCGCCGATCCAGAAGCTGGCGGACGTGGTCGCCGGCTATTTCGTGCCCATCGTCATCGGAATCGCGGTCCTGACGTTCGTGGTCTGGTCGGTGACCGGACCGGATCCGCGGGCCGCCCATGCCCTGATCAACGCCGTCGCAGTCCTGATCATCGCTTGCCCCTGCGCGCTGGGTCTCGCCACACCGATGTCCATCATGGTCGCGATGGGGCGCGGGGCGACGACCGGCGTCCTCTTTCGGAATGCCGAGGCGATCGAGCTCCTGCGCAAGGTCGACACGCTGGTCGTGGACAAGACAGGCACCCTTACCGAAGGGAAGCCGAAGCTGGTGAGCGTGACGCCGATCAACGGCTTCCCGGAGTCCGACCTCGTTCGGCTGGCGGCCTCGCTCGAGCGCGGCAGCGAGCACCCGCTCGCGACCGCGATCGTCAACGGCGCCGAGGAGCGAAAGCTCGTACTTCCCTCGGCGGCCGCCTTCGAAGCCCTCAACGGCAAAGGGGTGAGAGGCACCGTAGAAGGTCGGCTCATCGCGATCGGCAACCGGGCCTTGTTGGGGGATCTGGGGGTCGACGCCGCCCCATTCGACGATCGAGCGGAGGAGCTCCGCCGGGACGCGCAGACAGTGATCTTCGTGGTCGTCGACGGCCGACCGGCCGGTCTGCTGGGCGTCGCCGATCCGATCAAGGAGAGCACACCCGAGGCGATGCTCGCGCTCCACGAGGAGGGCGTGCGCATCGTGATGCTCACCGGCGACAGCCGCACCACCGCCGAAGCGGTCGGCCGCAAGCTCGCGATCGACGAGGTGGTCGCGGAGGTGCTACCGGACCAGAAGGCGAGCGTCGTGAAGCGCCTTCAGGCCGAAGGGCGCGTCGTGGCGATGGCGGGCGACGGCATCAACGACGCGCCGGCCCTGGCGCAGGCCCAGGTGGGCATCGCGATGGGAACGGGGACCGACGTGGCGATGGAGAGCGCCGGCGTGACGCTCGTCAAAGGCGATCTGCGCGCCATCGCCCGCGCTCGGCGAATCAGCCGGCAGACGCTGGCGAACATCAAACAGAACCTCTTCTTCGCCTTCGTCTACAACGCGGCGGGGATTCCAATCGCCGCCGGCCTGCTCTACCCATGGTTTGGCATTCTGCTGAACCCGATGATGGCTGCCGCGGCCATGAGCCTCAGCTCGGTCTCGGTCGTTGGCAACGCGCTTCGCCTCCGGCGGGCGCAGATCTAGACCCTGCCGGGAGCCCGCCGCGCAGGATTTGCGTACCCGCTCGTGAGGACGGCAACGCTTGCACCTCGACCGCCCTCCAGGTCCGGCTTACGGCCGTCAGACGGCTGGCACCACCGATGCAAAAAGGAGTGGATATGGACCCACACGAAATCATGGAGCCCGCCGCCGACGGGGCGACGAATCTGCGTCGCCTGCGCTGGGGCCTGGGAGTCTTCCTGGTCATCGCCGCCTACTTCCTGCTCACCGAGCATCGGGCGCACGTGATAGCGGCGCTGCCCTGGTTGCTGCTCCTCTCCTGTCCGCTCATGCATCTGTTCATGCACCGCGGGCACGGTTCGCATCACCGCGAACGGGAGCCCGCCACGGGTGACAAGAAGGACGACACACACGGCGAGCACAGGCACGCCGGCCACGGTTGCTGCTGAAAGGATCGACGTCATGGACCATGGAACAAGCACACCTGCCTACGGCCTTTGGACCCTGGTCCTCATCAATTCGGCCGTGTTCATCATGTTCGCCTTCAGCTTCTTCAAGCCGCAGACGAAGCGAGACTGGCGCACCTTCGGGACGTTCTCTGCGTTCATCGTCGCGCTGTTCGTCGAGATGTACGGCTTCCCGCTGACGATCTACCTCTTGGCCGGCTGGCTGGGGCGGCGCCTTCCAGGCGTGAACCTGTTCTCCCACGACGCCGGCCACCTGCTCTACGACCTGCTCGGCTTCAAAGGGAATCCGCACCTCAACCCGCTCCACATCGCCAGCAACCTCTTCATCTTCGGCGGGTTCTGGGTTCTCGCCGGGTCCTGGCGTGTCCTCTTCGCCGCTCAGCGGGACAAGAAGCTCGCCACAACCGGCCCGTACGCCCGTGTCCGGCACCCTCAGTACGTCGGGTTCATCGTCATCATGTTCGGCTTCCTTCTGCAGTGGCCCACCCTGATCACGCTGGTCATGTTCCCGATCCTCGCGGCCAGCTATGTGCGCCTCGCCCACCGCGAAGAGCGCGAGGTCGCGGAGGAGTTCGGCGACGAATGGCGCACCTACGCGGCCGCCACGCCGCGCTGGCTCCCCCGCTTCGGTGACAGCCAAGGCACCGCGCGCCACGGAGGGCACGTCGAGCGGCCGGTTTGAGCCGACCGCCCAGTGAGGGTGACGTCATGGACGCCGTCCTCCTTGCCCAGGGGATCACGAAGTCCTACCGGATGGGTGAGGTGGAGGTCCCAGCCCTGCGCGGGATCGACCTTCAGCTCGCGGCGGGCGAGATGGTCGTCCTGTTGGGCGCCTCGGGAAGCGGCAAGTCGACGCTGCTCAACATCCTCGGAGGTCTCGACGTCCCCACCTCCGGGCGGATCCGTTACCGCGACCACGACCTGACCACCGCGAACGAGCGGGCCCTCACCGCCTACCGGCGCGACCACGTGGGGTTCGTCTTCCAGTTCTACAACCTGATCCCGAGCCTGACCGCCATCGAGAACGTCGCGCTGGTCACCGACCTCGCCAACAAACCGCTCGCGCCAGAGGAGGCCCTGGCCCTGGTCGGCCTCAAGGATCGACGCGATCACTACCCCGCGCAGCTCTCGGGTGGGGAGCAGCAGCGGGTCGCGATCGCGCGGGCGATCGCCAAGCGGCCCGACGTCTTGCTCTGCGACGAGCCCACCGGCGCCCTCGATGTCTCGACGGGGAAGGTGGTTCTCGGTGCCATCGCCGACGTCAACCGTGAGCTCGGAACGACGACCGCCGTCATCACGCACAATGCCGCCATCGCCGCGATCTCCGACCGCGTCCTGCAGCTCGCCGACGGCCGCATCGTGGCCGATCGGCGAAATGCTTCGCGCGCCTCGCCCCAGACTTTGGAGTGGTGATGAGGGCGCTCGATCGCAAACTGTTTCGCGACGTGGGTCGTATGCGGGCCCAAGCGGCCGCGATCGCGCTCGTGGTCGCCGCGGGTGTCTCCTTGTTCGTTGCGACGGTCACGGCCTACCGCTCGCTGCGGGTATCCGAACACCACTACTACACGCAGCAGCGCTTCGCGCAGGTCTGGTCGGGCGTTGCGCGCGCCCCTTCCTCAATTTTGCCCACCCTCGCCGCCATCCCCGGGGTGACGGCGATCGAAGGTCGCATCGTCGAGCGCGCAGTGCTCGATATCCCCGGCCTCGATGAGCCGGCATCCGCCCTGGTGGTGTCGATCCCGGGCCGAATCGGGCACGCGCTCGATGATCTCCACATTCGGCGCGGACGCCACGTCGAGCCGGGAGAGGCCGACGAAGTCTTGGTCAGCGAGGCCTTCGCCGAGAAGAATCACCTGGCGCTGGGAAGCTCCATCGCAGCCGTCGTGGCCGGCCGTAGGCTCGCCTTGCGGGTCGTGGGCGTGGCGCTCTCGCCCGAGTACGTGATGCCGATGGCGCCGGGCGCGCTCGCCGTGGACGACCGACGCTTCGGCGTCTTGTGGATGGAACGGGGCCAGCTCGAGGCGCTGGTCGATCTCCGGGGCGCGTTCAACGAGGTCGCCGCCACGCTGGCCCGGGGCACCGACGAGCGCACCGTGATCGCCACCCTCGACCGCGCCCTCGCGCCCTATGGCGGCCAGGGAGCCTATGGCCGGACGAGCCATCCCTCTCACATGATGCTCGAGGAGCACATCGACCAGCTGCGCTCGATGGCGCTGATCATTCCGTCGATCTTCCTCCTCGTCTCGGCGTTCTTGGTGAACGTCGTCCTGTCGCGCGTCGTCTCCGCGCAACGCGAGCAGGTCGGGATGCTCAAAGCTTTCGGCTACGGCTCCGGGCGCATCGCCTGGCACTACCTCGAGTTGACCGCATTGATCGTGCTGGGCGGGATCGCCGCCGGGCTCCCTGTCGGCGCCTGGCTCGGGCGGGGAATGGCGCGCTTTTACGCCTCTTTCTTCCGGTTCCCCGTTCTGGTCTTCCGGCCCGAGCCGGCGGTGTTAGGGCTCGCCGCGGCCGTTGCCGTCGGAGCGGCGACCCTCGGCACGCTGGGGAGCCTCCGGAAGGTGATGGCGATGCCGCCCGTCGTCGCCATGTCGGCGGAGGTTCCTGCCTTTCGCCGCACGTTCCTCGACCGCCTGGGCGTCGAGCACCTGTTCGGTCCGGCGTCCCGGATGATCGTGCGGAATCTGACCAGGCGCCCCCTACGGTCGGTCCTGGCCGTGGCGGGGATGGCTCTGGCCGTGGCGGTGATGATCCTCGGCGGCTCGTCGGCCGACGCCATCACCAAGATGGTCGACGTCCGCTACCAGCGGGCCGAGCGCGCGGATGTGACCGTGGCTCTCGCTCATCCGCGGGCGCTGGGGACCGCGGCCGACTTCCGCGCCCTGCCCGGCGTACGCGCCGCCGAGCCCTTTCGCGCCGTCCCCGCGCGCGTCGTCGGGCGAAGCACCTCGCAGGATGTCACCCTGGTCGGCTTGCCTCCCGGTGGCGTACTTCGCCGCGTCGTCGCGACGAACGGACGCGTGGTGCCGCCGGCGCCAGAGGGCGTCTTGATCACCAAGTGGCTTGCCCAACGTTTCGGGCTCCGTCGCGGCGACCTCGTCACCCTCGAGATCCGTGAAAACGAACGGCGCGACGTCACGACCAGGCTCATTGACGCGGTGGACGAGCCGCTCGGCCTGGGCGCGTACATGGACCTCGGCGCGCTCGGCCGACTCCTGGGAGAGCCCGAGACCTACTCGGGTGCCAGCCTGGCCGTCGACGCCGCCCACAAGACGGACCTCTACGAGGTCCTGAAGCGCACGCCGGCCGCCCTCGCCGTCGACACGCGAGTTGGCGCCCTGGCAGCCTTCCATTCGATGAGTGATCGGGCGCTGTCGTTCATCCGGCAGATCGAGGTGGTCTTCTCGGTGATTATCGCGTTCGGCGTCGTCTACAACAGCGCCCGGATCGCTCTCGCCGAGCGCGGGCGGGAACTCGCCACGCTGCGCGTGCTTGGTTTCACCCGCGCCGAGGTCTCCCGGATCCTGCTGGGTGAGGTCGGCTTCCTCGCCGTGCCGGCTATCCCGACGGGATTCGCCGTCGGCTACTGGCTCTCGTCCGTCCTCATGCGGGCGATGAACGGTGAGCGCATGCACTTCGCCGTCGTCGCGGCGCGCCCGACGTATGCACTTGCAGCGGCCGTGTTCACGATCGCCGGCGCCGCTTCCGCCCTTGTCGTTCGTCGGGGCCTCGACCGCCTCGACCTAGTGTCCGTTCTCAAGGCCAAGGAATGACCATGACTGGGACTACACAGAAGAAGAGAATCGTCTGGGTGGGCGTCGTCGTATTCGCGGTCGGGGGTATCGCCTGGGCTTTGCGGCCGGCACCGGTGGCCGTGACTACGGCCGCCATCGAACGTGGCGCCTTACGGGCCACCGCCAGCGCGGAGGGCCGAACGCGGGTGAAGGAGCTGTACGTCGTGTTCGCGCCGGTCGATGGACACCTTCAGCGCGTCGTCGTTCATGCCGGCGACACGATAACCGCCAACGCGACCGTCGCCGAGATCCTTCCGGGCGCCTCGAGACCGCTCGATCCGCGCACACGGGCGGAGGCGAGTGCGGCTGTCAGCGCCGCGGAAGCCGCCGTGGCGCGCGCCGACGCTGGCGAGCTCGAGGCGAAGGCGGCGCTCGAACATGCCGAAAGTCAGCTCGGGACCAGTCGCACACTCGCTGAACAGGGCGCCACTCCGAGAATGGACCTCGAGCACCGAGGGCACGAGGCCGAGATCCGGCGTCGGGCCGCCCAGGGCGCCGCGGCGGCCGCGCGCACTGCGCGGGCGGAGCTGGCCAGAGCGCGTGCCGCCCTCGCTCCCGCCTCCGTGAAGCCCGGCCAAGTCACCCCGGTTCAGTCGCCGGTGGCCGGACGGATCCTGCGCGTTGTTCGCGAGAGCGCCGGCCCGGTGACTGCCGGGACGCCCCTCCTCGAGGTGGGTGACGTGACCAGCATGGAGGTACATGCCGATCTGCTTTCGAGCGATGCCGCGAAGGTGCGTCCCGGCGCCTCAGCCACCATCACCGGGTGGGGCGGTCCGCAGCCCATCCGAGCCGAAGTCCGGCGTATCGATCCGGCGGCA
>DASZVW010000612.1:0-1760 GCA_035546895.1 Polyangia bacterium | reverse complement strand
GATCCGAAGGTCGAGCTTCCCCTTCAGCGCCAGGGCCTTCGTGTAGGCGCGGCGCCGGGCCAGGAGCTGCAATCCCTGCACGATCGTCTCGGTGGTCCCCGCGCCGGTCACCTCCGCCGCGTCTCGCAAGAGGTGGCGGGGGAGGTTGACCGTGACCCGTTTGACCTCCTCGTCGGACATACGTTGATACTGATCGCTGTATGTATCAGCGTCAAGCGGGGCTGGGCCCCGGGTCCCGACCTGGCTTCATTTGACCGCCCGCCCGGGCGCGTGATAGGGCCCAACCCGTGAAGCTCTCGCTGGTGATTCCGGTCTACAACGAGGCGCCGACGCTGCGGGAGATCGTCCAGCGCGTGGTGGCCGTCGACGTCGACAAGGAGCTGGTGCTGGTCGACGACGGCTCGACGGACGGCAGCCGCGAGCTGCTCGGCGAGCTCGACGCGCAAGGCCTTTCGCGCTGGCTGCCGAACCCGGGCGCGGCACGCGGCGCCAACGAGGTGCGCCTCATCCTGCAGCCCCAGAACATGGGGAAGGGGGCGGCGCTGCGGGCGGGGTTCGCGGCGGCCACCGGCGACATCGTGGTCATCCAGGACGCCGACCTGGAGTACGACCCGCGCGACATCCCGGGGCTCGTGCAGCCGATCCTCGACGGGAACGCCGACGTGGTGTTCGGGTCGCGCTTCATCGGCGCCTCGCACCGGGTGCTCTACTTCTGGCACATGGTGGTCAACCGGGGGCTGACGCTGCTCTCGAACATGTTCAACGACCTGAACCTCACCGACATCGAGATCTGCTACAAGGCGTTCCGCGCCGAGGTGGCCAAGGCGCTGGTCATCGAGGAGAACCGCTTCGGCGTCGAGCCCGAGCTGACCGCCAAGGTGGCCAAGATGAAGCTGCGGATCTACGAGGTCCCGGTCAGCTACCGCGGCCGCACCTACGAAGAGGGGAAGAAGATTGGCTGGAAGGACGGCGTGCGCGCCGTCTACGCCATCGTCAAGTACGGCGTCCGCCGCGGCGGTTAGGCCGAGAAGGCGGTCCAGGACGAGGGGGTCAGCGCGCGAGCGAGCGCTTGGGCGCCGGCCGCCGGCTGGCGTGGGCGTGACGAGAGGCGGTCCTGGTCGGGGCGGCGACCGGGGCTGGGCGGCGCTGGCCGTCGTCGATGTGGAGGCCGGCGCTCGACGGAGGGACGACGGCGATGCGGCCGGTCTCGTAGAGCGAGGGACCGTGTTGCATCTCGGCGGGCGAGTAGCGGTCGGCGGGCGCCGCCGGGGCCGGCGCCGTCGCGCACCCGCCGAGCAGGACCAGGAGCGCCCACAGGGGAGGGGCCGCGCGCGTCGTCACGACACTGAATGGTTCCTACCCACGGGGAGCTTCACGCCTTCGGCGCTGGCGCCTGCCACCAATCGGGCGTCGCCCCTTCGACGTCCCCTAGAGCTTGCCGAGCGTGCCGCCCCAGAGCGCCGAGCCGTCCAGCTCCTCCTCGATGCGGAGGAGGCGGTTGTACTTGGCGACGCGCTCCGAGCGCGCCAGCGAGCCGGTCTTGATCTGGCCCGAGCGGCAGGCGACCGCCAGGTCGGCGATGAAGGTGTCCTCGGTCTCGCCCGAGCGGTGCGAGATGATGGTCGTCCAACCGTTGCGGTGGGCCATCTCCACCGACTCGAGCGTCTCGGTCAGGGTCCCGATCTGGTTCACCTTGATGAGGACGCTGTTGCTGGCCCCCTTGGCGATCCCTTCCTTGATCCGCTGGGTGTTGGTGACGA